>CAYNMQ010000077.1:4982-9126 GCA_964398245.1 uncultured Spirochaetales bacterium
CGGTTGCTGGGCCTTCATGCCCGGCTTCTTGACCCCCTTCTTGGCGACCTTCTTGACCACCTTCTTGGCGACCTTCTTGACCGGTTTCTTGGCGACCTTCTTGACCGTCTTCTTCGTCTTCTTGCACACCATGGTTTCCTCCGTTGTGCTGTTACCGGGTTACCTAATCTCCTCGAGAGCCGTTTTCGCCTTTATGAAATATTCGCTACTCGGCATCAGCGTCTTGACAAGTATTTCGAACACGCGCTTCGCCTCGCTCTTGTTCGTGTCCCGCACGCCGTACGCCTTCCAGTACATTGACTTGGCGGTCGTTTCGATCGCCTTGAGCCCGTCGTTGGCGGTCTGATTCTCGCGGTCGAGATAGAGCGCGTTCACGAACGCGCGCCGCGCCGCGATGAGGTCCTCCTTCTGAAGGTACTGCAAGCCCTGTTTCGAAAGAGCATCGGCTTTGAGCTGCTCGATGGCCACCGTCACCTTCGAGGGCACGATCTCCAGTTTCGACACATCTTTCGAGACATCGCGGAATTGCGCCTGCATCTGAGCCGTCTCCTCCTCGTTTATCTTCCGGAGCTCGTCCTCGTACCATTTTTCCACTTCGCGCTTCTTCTCGGTGACCCGTTCCCGGTCGCTTTTCAGCGCCTCTTCGGACTGCTTCTTGAACTGCTCCAACTCATTCTTGCGGCGTTCCTTGTCTTCGGCCCAGCGCTTTTTCTGCTCTTCACACTTCTCCTTCTCCTTTTTGAGGATCTCCTGCCGCGACTCCTTGCGACGGTTCTTTTCCTGCATCAGTTTCTCTATCTCCCGCTCGAGATTCGCTTTGGCCTCCTTGTTGGCGTTCTTCTCGTCGGTCTCTATTTTCTCGTACTTCTTGACGACCGCATCTTTCTTCTCGGCATAGCCTTTCTCCAGCGCTTCGCTCCGCTCCTTCCATTTCGCCGAGAACTTGTCGGCCTCCTCCTGCTGCTTATTACGAAGCGCCTCCTGATCTTTGGCCCATGTCGCGTTTATCTGCTCTATCTTCGCCGTGATCTCTTCGATCTCCTTGAGGAGTTTTTCCTTTAGCTTTCGGTCGGGATCGAGCTTGCGGTCGAGCGCCTGTTTCGTGGCGTCACGGTCTTTGCTCCATGATTGAGCCTGCTTATCGCGTTCTTCGCGCCGCTTCGCGATCTTGGCATCGCGCTCCTTCTGCGCCGACTCGATGAGCTTCTCTATGTTCTTCTTGTAGGCATCTTTGTCCTTGAGGAACTTCTGGAAATTCTCTTCGTAGCGTTTCTTCTCTTCGAGCTTCCTCTTGCGGAACTCGTTGTTGAGTTTGTTGAGGCGATCGTTCTCCTTGGCCAGCCGGGTATCGAGATCGGCGAACTTCTGTTCGAACTCCGCATCGACCGCCATGAGGGCGTTCGCCGCCGCCTCTTCTTTCCCTTTCTCCGCCGCCGCAAGATCGGAAGAGACCTTTTTCAGGTCTTTCTCTATCTTGCCCTTTTCCGCCTTGCGATCCTTGTCGATCTTCGCCAACTCTTTCTTCGCATCGGCGGCCTTGTTGTCCGCGGTAAGGGCCGCTTCCTTCTCCTGCTTCATCTTCTCGGTATCGGCGTCCCATGCCGCGAGTTTCGCCTCGAGATCGGCCTTCTTCGCGGCAAGCTCGTCTGTCTTCGCTTTGTGCTTCGCCTCGAAGTCGCCCTTCGCCGCGGCCTTCTTGTCGTTATAGGCCTTTTCAAGCTCGGCGCGCTGTTTCTCGATCTCCTCTTGTATCTTTCCCATTTCCTCGGCATTCTTCGACATGTATTCTTCGATCTCTTTGTCGAACTTCGTCAGATCCTCCTTCTTAAGGCTCTCCTTCGAGTCAAACTCGGAAAGACGCTGGTTGAGCTCGTCGAACTTCTTCTGGTACTCTTTTTCGACCTCGACGAGGAATTTGCGGTCCTCGTCCTCGTTCTTCATCTTGACCGACTCGTTGTCGCTCTGCTTCGCCTTGTCGGCCTTGTCGAACTCCTCAAGGTCGGCCTGGATCTTTTTCTCCAGCTCGGCCACCTTGTCCTCTTTCTCCTTCTTCCGCTTCGAAAGCTCGGCCACCTCTTTTTCGACTCGATCCCCCCCCTTGCCGAGCTCCTCTTTTTGTTTATTGAAGAACGCCTCCTTTTCAGCATCGAGCCTTTTGCGCTCTTCCTGATATTTTTTGTCCACCGCCGCAAGCTCGTCCGCCTTTTCCTTGTCGCGTTTCTCGGTGGAGACCTTGATGACGCCTTTTTCCTTCTGTTCCATCATGGTGACCTTGCTCTCGAGAGCAACGATCTGCTGCTCGAGATCGCCGTCTTCCTTCTCCCACTTGTATTTCATCTCGCTGACGCGCTTCTTGAGCTCCGCTTCATATTCTTTTTCCTTTTGCTCCTGCACCTTGTCGGCATCCACGAACTCTTTTATCTTCACTTCGCGCGCCGCGATCTTGTCGTTGAGCGCCTTCTCGATGTCGGAGATCTTCTTCGCTCTCGTTTGACGCAGGTCGGCTATTCTCTTGATGAATTTCTGGTGGATCGCCTCCACCTTTTTCATGTCGATCTGAGAAGGATCTTCATAGAGGAGCCGCACCTTCTTTTCGTTGGGGAAAAAGCCTTCCTTGTTGCCAAGGGTCCTGATGCCGAGATCCCGTTTTTCTATCTCTTCGATGAGCCGCAGGGCATCGTCATAGCGCTTCTGTTCGAGATACCGTTCCGCATCGTCTTTCTTTTGGCTGATCTCCTTTATCGCGGCGGCGATCTTCTTTGCCGTCACATCCTTCTTACCCGCCTTCTCGAAATAACTGCGCGCCATATCAAGGTCGCCGTCGCGATAAGCACGGTATCCTCGTTCAATGGCCGCTTTAGGAGATACTTCTTCTTCATCATCCCGGTAAGATGACGCCATGATCTCGTCTAACTCTTCGGAGGCGCTCATTTTCTTCTTCGTATCCTTTCGAGGAGCCACGGGGGCCTCGCGTTCCTCTTCCTCAGCAGAAGACTTTTTCTTGGCGCTTTTCTTTTCAACCTTTGCGGCGAACGCCTCCACGAGCTCGGCGAACTTGTTCGCCACCTTCTTGGGACTCGCCGGGCCGATCTTCTTGACATCCTCCACGACTCCGGATTCATCATACACCGAGACTTCGAGCACTACCTCATCATCATCTTCGTTGTATCGCGCCACGATCGGGATCACATAATAATCGGCGTCGTTCTTTCTGACGGCGCGATGCATGCAGGTCACTTCGCCCTCGCAGTCACGGACCTCGCGCCGTTCCTTTTTGGAAAGCGCTTCCACATCGACGCCTTTTATGGCCGCGAGTTTTTCCTGCGCCTTCTTCTCGACATCCTGCGCCGCTTCCTGCTTTGCATCGCTGTTCGCGCCGACGGGAAGCACCGCGATCCGCGGAGCCGCCAAGAGAGAAACGCCGACAAAAAACACCGCCGAACAAACCAACACTTTCACGGGATTCAAGATATTCCTCCTGCCACGGTAACACACACCTAACGACGGTTCATACTATGCATCGTCATCCGCGGTGTTGTCAATTTTTTGGCACAAGAAACTTCAAAAATATGCTCCCGAATGTCTTCCCCGCTTATCCTTGACTTTGGCTCTCTCCATGTTATCGTGCCGGCGCCGTAGACAGTGTCCGGCCATGATGGTAACGGGTCTTTTTGACGACAGGAGGAACACGATGGCCACCGCGAGAACGAAGAAGAGAATCATCATTATGGGCGCCGCCGGAAGAGACTTCCACAACTTCAACACGGTTTACCGGAACTGCGATTCAACGGAAGTCGTCGCCTTCACCGCGGCGCAGATCCCCGACATCAACGATCGCAAGTACCCTGCGGAACTTGCGGGGCCTCTCTATCCCGAGGGGATACCCATCTACGACGAAGCCGATCTCCCGCGGCTCATCAAGGAGCATAAGGTGGACGAGGTCGTCTTCGCCTACAGCGATGTGCCTTACAAATATGTGATGAACCGGAGCGCGCTCGTCAATGCGCTCGGCGCCGATTTCAAACTCATCGGCTACAACAAGACGAAACTCAAGTCCAAGAAACCGGTCATCAGCATTTGCGCTGTTCGTACCGGTTGCGGCAAGTCACCGCCGACCCGATTCGTCTAAGACATCTTCAAGAAG
>CAYNMQ010000078.1:0-209 GCA_964398245.1 uncultured Spirochaetales bacterium
AAGAGACGATGACACCATTTTATCAACTCCCGATACCGACACGATACTGAATCGTCCTATCGTTGAGATGGCTATGGAAAAAATCTCATGGAACAAAACAGGGAACGCTTTGTTTTATCAGTGGGGAACAGATAAAGCAGACAGTGTTGCAAAGATAATTACATGGCAAGATGAGATTCTGGTCTTGAGCAATTTGAATGCAAGCGAAG
>CAYNMQ010000078.1:219-9051 GCA_964398245.1 uncultured Spirochaetales bacterium
TACGCGAGTTTCATTCAACTAGATCGTATTAGAACCGATGACATCGTTAAAACATACCGTATCAAGGCGACCTTAACACCGACACGACTCGTTGCCACAAACATTTTGGTAGACAGCCGTGGACTTTTCCATATCTTGGCACTTACCGACGGTGACTTCGGGAAAACATACGATAAGTCCAAGAAGGGGATCGCAGACATATGTCTCATTTCCATAGACCCTAAAAACGATTCCGTTTCGTTCCTCCAATGGGGAAACGATAACTCTATCAGTCCTAGCTCATTAGAAGAAACGGCTAGTGGCGATCTCTTAGTGACTGGTTTAACTCAAGGAACTTTTCCTAATCAGACCAAAAAAAGCCACAATGACTTCTTTATCTCTAAAATTCATATGCAAGACAAAAGCATTTCTACCATCCAAACTGTCATTAGCGACTCTCCTTTTCTTTCTTCGATGAGCGCAAAAACCGGCCCTGATTGGGGATGGTTCTTCTTCGCCATTCCCTCAGGCGCCTTGCCCGGTCAACAATTCTTTGGAGGAGCAAGCGATGTTGCGATAGTTGCCGTCGATAAAAAGAAGCTTATCTCTTTCTATTGGCAATTCGGAACACTTGGTATGGACCTCTTTTCAGGATCGTTCTATGACAAATCTTCAGGAAAGATTCATTTTGTAGGTACTACTTTTGGAACTTTCCCCGGCCAGAACCATGTCGGAGAAATCAACAGCACCGATTTGTTCTATGGTTATTGGAAAGACGGTGAAGTTCGTCTAATAATGCAGTACGGGACCGATCTCGACGACATGGATGGTGACATGGCGATGTATGAAGGAATGTTCTATCATACAGGGAGCACCTCTGGTCCTTGTCGTAATGCTCAATACACTACACCTTTCCCTGATATTCTATTGGCTCAAATTGACCCCTCATCTCCCAAAATGTCCTGCGTCAAATTCGGAGATGCAAAACGTGACGAAGGTAATCGCCTTCTCATTACCAACGATGGAACAGTTTATCTCGCAGGAACGACTGAAGGTCAATTGGGTACTCAAAGTTTCCACGACAACGAAACTTCAGAATCTCTACCGGATGCTTTTCTAATAAAAGCGTCTCTCAGAGAGTTGGGATTCGTTTCAAAGTAAGAAAATTCTCGTTCATTTCCACAAACCCTTTTCTTGCTGGGAAAAGATGTCTCGATATACTTATTAATAAAGACAGGAGGTCTCCGTGCCCAATCTTACAGTCCTGCTTTTTATCGTGGCGCTCTTCCTGCCGCTTTCGGCAGAAGAGGAATCGAACAACCTGCCCGACACGGCGACGGTCGTGGCAAAACTGCGGGAGAAATATGCCCCGGTCTATCGGAAACATGCCGGGTTCGAGACGACGCGCGACTTCACGACGAAGACCTACGACCCCGAGACGAAGAAGTTGCTTTTTACCGAACATACCGTCGTCCGCAAAAAGGAGTACTTCTACAAGGCGCCCGACAGCACGGTGCTCCGCTATGAGAAAGATGGCAAACCGCAAGACCCCGACGACTACGACACCACCGAGATAGACCCTTTCTGGCCGCTTTTCGACGACCGGAGCGCCGAGCACTACGAGTTCCGCGTGTCAGGCGAATACGCCCCGGGTTCGCACAGTTTACTCCAGCAACCTGCCATCGTGCTCGATGTGATCCCCAAGAAAGAAGATTACCGCCATTTCAAAGGACAGGCATTCATCGACCCGAAGACTTATGAACTCCTCATGATCGAGGGAAGACCGGCAAAGCCGCACTGGGCGATGAAGGAGTTCAAGGTACAATACCTCTATGAACAGGTCGCCGGCAGCTACTGCCTCAAAAAGGCATGGGTGACCGCCCGCGTCTCACTCTTCCTTATCAGACCCGATCGCATCCACATCTACGAAGTGACCGGCTCCGACACGAAGCCGATACCGAAGAAGTAGTCCCCCTACTCCAGCGAGAAGAGCGGCCAGAGGTAGTAGAAGCCGGCGGGAAGCGAGTCGCGTCCCGCGAGCGAGATGTTGATGAGGTGCGGCGCCATGCCGTCGCGGGTCACGCTGTTGTTGTAGTAGGAATCGTTCGCGTAGCGTTCGCGGCGATAGACGACGAGCCGCGCATCGTCGCCGGCTCCCGACACCTTCCGCGCGAGCGCCGTCGCCTCGTCGAGGTAGCCTATCTCGTCAATGAGACCGAGTTCCTTCGCCCGCCGCGGCAGGAAGACCGCCGCCGTCTTTACCTCTTTCATCGCCTCCTCGGAGAGTTTCCGGTGGAGCGCGACCTTGGCGTAGAAATCAGCGGCGAGTTCGTCCACGATCTGCTGGAAGAATGCCTTCTCCTCGGGCGTCGTCGGGTTGAACGGCGATCCGATGTCCTTGGCGTCGCCCGACTTGTCCACCTCGACCGCGACGCCGACCTTCTCCATGAGCCCGTGGACTTTGGGCCGCATGAAGATGACGCCGACCGAGCCGGTCACCGTCGAGGGATGCGCCACGATCTTGTCGGCAGGAAGCGAGATAAAGTAGCCGCCCGAGGTCGCCATGTTCATCATGACGACCACCACCTTCCTGCCGGAACGCTCTTTGAACCGTTTTATCTCGTGGTAGAGCAGATCGCTCGCCGTCACGGTGCCGCCGGGCGAGTCCACGACGAGGAGCACTCCCTTCACCGCCGGGTCCGATTCGGCGAGAGCGAGTTGCGCGACCGTCTCCTGCACGACGCTCGGCATCGAACGGAGTATCCCCTTGTCGGGCTGGTCGCTGATGACCCCCTCGACACGGATGAGGGCTATCTTGTCGCGCCCCGATCCCTCGAGCGTGTACTCGCCGAGCGGGTCGGTGCCGTCCTTGAAGAACTTCACCTGCGTCTGAAAGCAACCGGCCACAAACAAAGATGCCGCGATGACGAACAAACACACCGGTCCGGGCGTGCGAAAGAAGTTTCTCATGAGGCCTCCTTGCCTTCATATTCCACGAGCCGCCGCGTGAGATTGCGAATGCGGCGGTTGAGCACCTTGATGATGCCGATGGCGACCTCATCGCGCTGTTTCATGATCTCATAGAAATCGTCGCGTTCTATCTTGAGGAGCGTCACATCGCTCACCGCCACCACATCGGCCGAGCGCGGCTGCGAATCGAGTATCGCCATCTCGCCGAAGTAGCCGTTCTCGCGGATGGTGTCTATCTTGCGGTTCCCCGACACGACATCGACCTCGCCTTTGACGACGATGAAGAGCTCGCGTCCCAGCTCGCCTTCGTGCACGATGTAGGTGCCGCGGTCGTAGGTCACCTCCTCGATGACGAAGGCGATGTCGGCGAGCACATCGCCCGGGATGTCGCTGAACAGCTCGACATTCTTGAGAGCAAGGACCTTTTCAACCGTCGTAAGCATACTGCGCCTCCGTACTCATGTCGCCGCGAAGCGACGCCACATACCACGCCGCGTAGGAAGAGACGTTCGCCGCGCCGTCGCTCAAGAGGAAGTTGAGGTCGTCTTCGGATACATCGCTCTTCAGGCGGGACGACGCATAGAGCGCCGTCTCGCGCACGATGGGCGACGGATCGTACATGAAGATGCCGACCTTGTCGGCCATATCGGCGATCCCTTCCACCGCGATGAGGTACAGCGTCACCGCCCGCACCCAGTCGTTGTCGTCGGTCAGACATATCTCGAGTATCTCGTGATAGCCGTAGGTCTTTATCTTGAACGAGGCGAACCCCTGCGCGAGCTTCTCGCGCTCGTCGGCGGCCTCGACGAGCGGTACGAGGATGCGCCGGATGTCCTTGTCCACGATGTTGTCGATGAGTTCGACCGCCACCGAGCGCTGCTCTTTCGAGATGTTCTTCTGCGAAAGGTTGAAATATATCGAGTCGAACAACTTTTGCCCGTACATGATGGAAAGAAGGGAGAATATGCGATGGATGCACGAGAGAAGCTTCGTATCCATGACATCAACGAGATAGCGGTAGCGGCTCCCCGCCCTGATCTTCTCCTTGTAGTAGAGATGCTGGAAGTAAAGGTAGAATTCACGGTAGAGGTAGCGGCGCAGGAGCGACTGATCGAGAAGGACCGTGTACTCGGTGCGCGACATGATGCGCTTGAGGCTCTCGAGCAGGGCGCTCCGGAGTTCATCCGACTGGTTGTAGAGGTTCTCCATCAGGAGCGGAGCCACCTCGCGCGAGGGGATGTCGCCGAGCATCTTGGCGACCGCCACCTTGAGCTCGAAGTTCTCCAGACTGTTCTCGAGAATGCTTTTTGCCGGAGGAATAACGCGGTCGCCGAACGAGGTAAGCGCCTTCGCGGCGTCGAGACTGACCGCGCGGTCGGTAAGCATGAACAGGAGCTTCGGGATGACGCCCTCGGCCTTCACCTTGGTCGCCGCCTTCACCGCCTCGCGCCGCACCTGCGGATCGCGGTCGTTGAGGAACTCGAACACCTGCTGCTGCATGTTCTGCTGCCCGATCTCGCCAAGGATGTAGGCGGCGGCGCTCCGCCGCTCCGGCTGGGAGGACTCGGCAAGCCTCTTGAGGTACGGCGCCGCCGTCATGACGCCGGTGATGCCGCAGTACTTGATGAGCGCGATGATGGCCGACGAAAGGATCGGCAGGCTTTCGCTTTCGAGGAACGAAGAGACCACCTTGTGCGACTTCTCCATCTGCATGTAGGCATAGGTAAGGATGGCGTCCTTGACGACCTCCTCGTCGTCGCTCTTCATCAACCTGAGGATGTCGTAGGTGTAGAAACGCGATTCCATGGTGCGCAGGATGCGCAGTATCTTCGTCTTCACCTTCGCCGAGACATTCTCCGAAAGGAGCGGCAGGAAGTAGCGCCCGAGGTAGAAATGGCGCCCCTTTTCGATGAGATCGAGCGCCATGAGCACCTCGTCCTCGTTCTCCGAGGTCATCGCCTCGACGATGACCGACTCGATCATCGTCTGCTTCACCATCATGTCCTCGCTGCCGATCCGCTTCTTCTTGATGTTGTCCTGCAGGACGGCGAGATACTCCTTGCGGAGCACGAGGATGGCCGCCCCCCACAGGACGCCGCCGATCACGACGACGATGCTGATGTAGCGGTGCGCGACGCCGAAATAGGAGAAACCGTAGATCATGAGACCGGCCACTCCGGCGACGAGCGGCTTGAGTATGCCGTCTATGACCGCCTTCGCGCGGCTCCGGTACTTCTGGTCCACCGGGATGTAGAGCAGCTGCACCGCCGCGTCGTTCACCGGGTAGCGGACCGCGAACTCGGAGGCGCGCGCCATCGAGATGAACCCGCTGCCCGGCATCACGAGGAACAGCGTCGAGAAACCGGTGATCATGGCCGGCAGGATGAGGAGGCTCAGGAATATGCTCCACCGCAGAAGCCACGAGGTCGCGACCACTTGGAAAAAGAGCGAGAAGAACCCGCTCGCAAAGGCATAGACCATGCCGAAGAACCCGGCCAGTTCCTGCTCGGTGAAATGCTCCCGCGCCTCCATCTTGAACTGGTAATCCACGAAGTTGACGAGCGTGAAGGTGAGCACGGTGATGAGCGCGATGTAGCGGAAATAGTGCTGGTCGAAGAGACGCACCGGCGCGTGCACGGTCGTCTTCTGCACCGATCGTATCACGACGCTCCGCTGGAGCTTCGACTTGTAGGTCTCTCCTATGCGATACACGAGGTAGAAGGAGAGCGCCATGAACATGATGTTGACAAAGAGCAGGTTCTCCACCTGCACCACATGAACGAGCCATTTCACCGAGTAGCCGGCGACGAGGCTCGCGATGATGCCGCCCACCCCGATGAAGCCGAGCGTCCGCTTCGCCTCGCGTGAGTCAAGGAGCTCGTTGGTGAAGCTCCAGAACTGGAAGGTCATGAATGCGCCGATGACCTCGACGAGCACATAGAGCCCTGGGTAACTGAACCGGAACCCGGCATGGATGAGCGCGACGAATATGAGGGTGAGCGCCATGCTCAAAAGGAGGACGCCGCGGATGAGGGTGTCGAGGCGATAGAGCGAACTGCGGCGCGTGTAGAACCAGGTGAGCACCGATACGCTCACCGCGACGAGGATGTACATGAGCGGCAGTTGGGTGATGTCGTAGCGCTTCAGGAAAAGGGTGTCGCGAATGATGCGTCCCTGCACATAGGTGGCGACCACGAGGAAATTGTAGAAGAACAGCTGGAGCGCCCGCCCCTGTTCCTCCTCGCGGATGTTGAGCAGGCGGAAGAAGAATCTCATGCCGCCTCCTTATCCGCACCGAAGCCGTTCTGCCGGAGCGCCTCGAAGAGGGCGACCGCCGCGGCGCTCGAGAGATTGAGACTGCGGACGGCGAGGTTCCCCATGGGTATGTGCCGCGTCCGCCCGCGATGCCGCTCCAAGAGATCGGGCGGAAGCCCAAGCGATTCGCTACCAAAGACGAGCCAATCGCCGGGACGGTAATCCGCCTTATCGTACCGGACTTCCCCGCGGGTCGAGAAGAAATGGACCGCCTCGGCGGGCACGCCCCGGAGCAGGTCATCGAGCGATTCCCAGACGGTCACCGGGATCTCCTCCCAGTAGTCGAGCCCGGCACGCCGCAGATGATAGTCGTCGAGCGAAAAGCCGAGCGGCTTCACAAGGTGAAGTTTTCCGCCGGTCGCGAAGACGCTCCGCGCGACATTGCCGGTGTTGGGCGGTATCTCGGGGCTGACGAGCACCACATTGAACATCGTTCGAGCGGCTCCACCTTCCTAAAATAGCAGAGGATTATACCCCAAGCGGCACCGCTTGCAAAAAAAACACTCAGAGAAATCTTCTACCTTCCCAGAGACTTATACCACGCTTCGACATCGGAGGCGTATTTGTCGGGCTCGGTCACGGTGACCGAGTGGCCAGACTTCTCGTAGCGCGGCCACACGACGGTGCGAGTTACCCCCTCACCTACCCCCTCAAAAGAGCCGGGAACATAGGAGATGGTGAAAGACTCCGCTCCGACCTCGACGCCGGCAACCTGCGGGAAATACTTCGCCGCTTCGGGGATCGCCGGTGAGAAGATGACGAGATCGAGCGATGCCTGCGTGATGAAGGTCTCGGTGACGAGAAGATTCTCGAGGAACAGGTCGCCGAAGAGGTTGTTGAACGGGTGTATCGTGTGACGGTAGAAGGCCTCGGTCACCTTTTCGTTGAGGCTCGCGTAGTAGGTGTCGTAGTCGCCGAGCGTGCCGAACAGGGCGCGGAACTCTTCCTCGGGGTCATCTTCGCTCGGCGCGAAGAGAAGACGGAGAAGCCATATCTCCCGGAGCGCCCGCGGGGAAAGCGGTTCCTCGAAAACCGCCGGGAACGACGAAAGCGCCGTAACCGGCGAGGCGATCTTGTAGGCGTTCTCGCGCTCTTTGGCGTACATCGGCGCGATGAGCACCGGGTCGTGGCCGATGAGCGAGACATAGTTGGTACGGGTAAGGAGGCGCGGCACGATCGGGGTCATGAGACCGTTCATCCAGCCGTCCTCCTCATCATATTTGTAAAGGTCGCGTCCAAGGCCGTTCACGAAGAGGATCGCGTTGTAGTACTTGTCGCACCCGGTGTCGTTCGGGTCACACGGCGTGAAGGTTGCCCCCTCCTCCGCCGCTATCTGATAGACGACCGAACCGGGCTGTTCGAGTAGTTCGCCCGACGCGATGTTCTGCGCCTCACCAAAAAGAAGTGGCTGAATGAGCGCCGCATAGCCGAACTGCTTCGCCCGTTTCGCTGGCGTCACTTCTTCCTCGGGGAAAACGGCCGCGTAGTGCGCCGCGATCTCCGCCGCGAGCGCTTCATCGGTGTAGTACCCATTCTTCCCCGCATACCGCTCCGGATTGAGCAGAAGGTTCTGGATCACGATGGTGCGGGTGCCACCGTACGATTCTCCCGCGAAGATGACCGGATTGCCGCGGATCGCCGGATGCGCCGCGAGGAACCGCAGGATAACCCGCACGAAATCGGCGCCGTCGAGGAACGGATTGAAGTTGCGCGTCGAGAATCCCTTCTGCGTCCCGATGATGCTGTACGAGAAGCCGGTGTTGCGCGCGTCGATGTAGAGCACATTGGCGAAGCGGGTCCACGCGGCAGGGTTTTCGCCGACCGGCAGACCACCGTTGAACTTCTCGTCCATGCTCCGGCGACCGGTGTTGAAGGCAAGCAGAAGCCCCGTCGCCGAACCGGGGCCGCCGTTGTAGAAGACGGCGATCGGCTTTTCCTCCATCTTCTCCTCCGCCGGCACGAAGGCATACCAGAGCCGCGCCTCGTCGCTCACATACTTCGTGCCGGTAGTTCCGGGCTTCGTGCGGAGGTAGTAGGTCACCAGCTCGATGGTGATGAATCCGCTCTCCCCCGCGAAATCACCCGGAATCGTCTCGACATCGGGCACGAAGGCATCGGCGTCGCCGCCGCTTTCCTCGGATTCCTCGTCGGCAAGGAGCATATCTTCGTCGGAGGCGATAGCATCCTCTTCGACGACGGAGAGCGCATCCTCGTCGCTCTTTTGCTTCGAGGAACTATCGCATGAGAAGAGAAACAACGCGAGAAGCGCAAGAACAACCCGCCACGCGACGCGGAACATCGGACACCTCCTTACACTCAGAGAGAGCAAACCGCTACCGAGATAAGCAACTTGATGCTCCCTACTTTTTTCTCGAATATCGGCAACCGATTGTCAAGGAGACGCCGAAAAGAGTTGACAAGCACCTCATCTTCGGGTAGTAAGGGTCTGTGCGTGGGCGATTAACTCAGCTGGTAGAGTGTCTGCGTCACATGCAGGAAGTCGCAGGTTCGAGTCCTGCATCGCCCCCCACTCCTTTTATGACCTGACCAAGGGAGGAATCGATGTCC
>CAYNMQ010000079.1:0-8953 GCA_964398245.1 uncultured Spirochaetales bacterium
GAAATAGGCCAGAATGCCGGTGAGCATGATCGCGATGTCGGTGTTGCGCGGGATCTTCAACGGTCTGTTCCTCCGGGGCGGCACAGAGCATCCTTCTCGGCGTACGCGGCGTTCACCTCGACGAGGAGACGAAGGCTCTCTTCGATGAATTCGTTGTGTTCGTGTATCCGTTTTGCGCTTTCGATGCTTCCGGTGAGGGTGCGCCGCGCTTTGCGAAGAAGCCCGGCCGTCTTTCCCCATAGTTCGCAGCGATAGATGGCCTGCTCTTCTTCGGTGCTCAATTCGGCAGGGACCGGATAGCTGTTCATCTCGTCGAACAGCGCGCGGTAGAGCGATGCGAGTTCGTACGCCGCGGCGTTGGTCCAATATATCACGCCGACCCGTATCGTCTCGAGGAACCATTGTTGGGCGCTCTGTATGAGGCGGCATTTCTCCGTGAGACGCTCGAGCGTCCCCTCGAACGGCAGAAGAGAGAACTCGGCGACGAAGGTGCGGCCCATGACGAAGTTCGCCATGGCGAACTCGGGGATGAAAAAGGTCTCGTCGCGGGGATGTTCGCGTCTGATGCCGAAGAGTATCCGCTGGACCGAGGTGCGCGCTTCGTCCGGTCGCCCGAGCACGGCGATCGCTTCGGCACGGCGCAGAAGTATCTCCCGCGCGGCCGGCGTGTCGAGCGATATCGTGGCGAGGTCTTCCGAAAGCGCTTCGTCTATGATATCCGGTATCTCCCGCCACCGTGCGAGTCGGGCGAGACAGTGAGCGCGGAGAAGGAGGGCGTCGCTTTTGTCCTGCGGGTCGCTGAGGAGGAAATAGGCCCCTTTGAAATGTTTCTCCGCCTCTTCGTAGTCGCGGCGCTTGAAGGCGATAAGCCCGAGGTTGTAGTAACAATAGGGAGCGTTGGCGTAGGCGGGGTTGTGGGTCAGGATGTCATGGTAGAGACGCGCCGCGGTGTCGAGGTCGCCGGCGTCGAACGCGTCGTTCGCCTGTTCGAAGAGGAGCTGGTAATCGCGTTCGGCGGGAGGGATCTCGCGTTCGGGGGCGCTCCGCGGCGTGATGACGATCGGGTCGGTTATCAGGATGCGACGCGGTCCGGTCGCGGCGGCGCAGGCGCACACCAGAAAGAAGGCTGCTATCGAGAGGATCTTCATGAGAAATAGTCTACCGGGCCCTTGCCGACGCGCACCACTTCGTAGCTGTTCCCCTCGAGCCGAATGATGGTCGGCAGCTCCGCAGGCAGGTATCGGCCGTCGGCGAGAATGTCAACGAGATGAAGCCATGCGGGTTCGTCGTTCTCGGGATCGGTGAAGAAGTCCTCTTCGCCGCTGCCGGCGGTGGAGACGATGATCGGTTCGCCGCAGGCGGCGATGATCTCGCACATGAGCGGGCTGTCGGGAATGCGGATGCCTATCTCCTTGCGGTTCTCGAGCATGATCTTCGGCACCTCGCGGCTCGCCTTCAGAATGAAGGTATAGGGACCCGGAAGGAAGCGCTTTATGAGCGCGAACTGCGCGTCGGTGACCTCGGCATAGCGGGCGAGTTCTGAAAAGTCGCGGAACATGACCGAGTAGAACTTCTTGGGCCGTTCCTTGATGCGGTTCAGTTTCTCGATGGCGCTTTTCTTGCCGATGCGCGCGACGAGCAGATAGGATGTGTCGCCGGGGGCGAGCGCGACGCCGCCGCGGTCGAGCGTCGCCGCGATCGTCTCGATGGCCCGTTTGTGAGGGGTCGTAGGATGTACCTTGATCCGTTCCATGGGTTTTCTTATTCGAAGAAGGTTGCTGCGGCGAGCGAATAGGCGTTCGCGACGGCTGAATCGGGCAGGTCGAGATGGGCGGGCGATTCGTCCGCCGACGCACAGACCTGCATGAGGTCGGGAATGATGGTGAACGCCGAGAGGATCGAGGCGAGAAAGAGTCGTTCGCCGAAGGTCTTCAGGAGCGGATCGGCCGGAGCGCCGATTTCTTCCAAGAGCGCGCCCAGTTCTTCCTGATTCTTTTTACGGCGTATGGTCCGCAGGAAGGCGGCGCGTTCCGGCTTCGGAAGACGCACGATCCCCGTGATGCGTTCCACGAGCGCCGTCACCGCGTTCCTGCCGCTTCCTTCGGTCGCTCCCGATGCGGCGAGGAAATGATGCGACGCGATCAGGAATGCGACCCGTTTGCGGCTGACCTTCTCAGCGGTCGGTCCGAGAAGGATCGCGGGCACGTTGAGAGATCCGAGGGAGATGACGACATCGAGGTCAGGGTCGAAGAAAACGGGCAGCGTCTCCTCGCGCAGGGCGAGGGAAAGTTTTTCGACGATCGCAGAAAGATGCCGGCTTACCGCGGAGGTCACCGGTTTCACCCGGCGCTCCGGATCGGGAGAGGAGGGAACCGCCGTCGCGAGGATCCGGCTGAAGCGGCGCAGTCTCTCGTCGAGCGTCGTGAAACCCGCCTGGGCAAGGATGATGTCCTCGCGCATGAGAGAGAGGTGATGCCATTCGTTCTCGGCGGGACGAGTTTTGCCGATGCCGAGTGTCGCCCGAAAGTTCTGCGCGAAGAATCTCGCCCGCTGATTATCGGGGGAGGAGGTCTCGACAAGGCGATCGATAGGATAGGTGTTCCCCTTTCTCATTTCAGGGAGAGCGATCTGCGCGAGCGTTTCGCGCTCCTCGGGAAGGCGGTCTTCCGCCCGGAAGGCGAATGATTGGAACATCGCATCGCGGAAACGATGGTCGGCAGATATCTCATCGAGGAAACGGCGCGCCTCGTCAGCGCGTCCGTCGGCGAAGAGCTGTTTGAGAAAAGTCTCGACCGCCGCCGGATCGCGTCGTGCGGCGAAGTGTCGAACCGTCTCGAAAGCCGCTTCGCGGTTCCGGAGCGTCTCAATGACCGGCCGAATCGTCTCGTAGGAAGGTATCTTCTCGAGATCCTCAGGGAGAGGATGGTCGCCGCAGCGGCACAGGAGCGCCGTCTTGCGCGCCGCCTCGTCGGCTGACCCGGCGCGGAGCGCCCGGGCTATCTGAGCGGCGAAGAGGGGTTGGTTGAGCGCAAGGAGGTGTTCGGCGAGCTCCATGCCGTCGGCGAAACGGGTCGCGCTGTCATCGAAAGGCATGCCGTGGAAAAGGCTCACCGCCTCGGCGATGTCGCCTCTCTCGATATGGATGCGCATGAGCCGTCTGGCGGCGTTCCTCGCCGTCTCGGGATTCCTGCCGTCCGTGAGGTAAGCGCGCAAAAGGTCGTTCGCCGTCTGCGGTTGGCGGGCGCTCTCGAAGAAATCGATGGCGCGGTCGAGGACGGTGGCGTTCGCGGGATGACGATCGAGTATCTCTCGGAGAAGGTCGAGCGCCCGAGCGGTGTTGCGGCGAGAGAGGTGGAGGTCAAGGAGGTAGGCGCCGTCGCTCTCTTTTCCTTCGAGACGCCACTTTTCTTCATAGATGCCGATGAGGGTGTCGAACATGCCGAGAGAAGAAAGAAGGTCGCGGTAGGTCGCGAGGAACTTGTCGCGATCGTCGCCGGTCGAGATGCGATACCGTGTCTTGTAGAGGTCGAGCAGATCGGCCGGCTCAAGGTGGTCTGCGAGGAGGCGGATCGTCTCGTCGAGAAAGCGCCGTTGAGCCGCCGGGTCCTTGAGTTTCTTCGCGAATATCGTTCTCAGGAGAAGGATCGTCCGATAGTTCCCTTCCCGGAGATGGATCTTTTCAAGGATGGAGAAAGCGATCTCGAAGTGCTGCACCTCCTTTTCGGAGACAAAGAGCGCGTCGAGCTTCTCCTTGAGTTCGGGATGATCGGCTCCCATGAAGAAGATGCTCCATAAAGCGCTTTTCGCCGCCGGGTTCAGTTTGAGGTGATAGGCGAGGATCGTGTAGATCCCTTTCAGGTAGCCTGCTTTGAGATATCGTTGCGCCAGCAAGGTGAGCATGGCGGGGCGTGTTGCGGCATGGCGCGCAAGAAGATCAAGCGAGGGGCGGCCTTCCAAGACCATTCGGAGGTTCTTTTCGGCCTCGGTGAACGTCTCGGAGGGAACATCCGTGTCGCTGTTACTGAAGAGCGCCCACAGATACTTATGGAACGACGGTTCGGCGGCGGCAAGGCGCCTGTCCGCGTCGTCCGGATGTCCCCACTCGGCGACCAGAGAGGAAAGTTCGCCGCTTTCGAACTCGTCGAGATTGAACTGGTGGAAAGCGACATCGCCGCCGATGAGGCGGAGGTTCTCCTTCGCGATGGTGCTGTCGGGGTAGAGGTGCTCGACGAGCCGGAAGGTGTCCTGCGCCTCCTTGATGCGGCCCTGCTCGCGGTACACGATGGCGAGCCTCGTGAGATAGAACTCTTTGGTCGCGCTGTCGGCGACGGCCGACCGGAGCAGATTGTTGTAGAGCGCGATGATCTCGTCGACCGCATTGTCGCGGAGGTATATCTTCTCGAGGTAGAGGAGGCTGGGTATGTGGTGCTGAACGATGGAGAGTATCTGAAGGAAGCTCTGTCGCGCCTGCTCATGATCGTGCAGTTCGTTGAAGTAGATGATGCCGTTCTTGTAGAGCAGGTTCACGATGTCGGAGGTGTTCTCGGAGAGCGCCACCTCGCGGCTGTTTATCGCGGTCAACTTCTCCCAGTTGCGGGTCGTGTAGTAGATCTTGCCCAGCTTCTTGACCGTTTCGATGCGGTCGGGTTTGAGATCCAATATCACGAGGAGATGCGTCTCGGCGGCACCGTAGGCGCGCTTGAAGGTGATGAGGGCGTCGGCGATCTTTTCGTGAAGCGCTATCTGCTCGGGGATGCTCGGGGCAAAGGCGAGCTCCTCTTCGAGATTCGAGATGTAGGCGTCATAGTCCTGCAGGACGAGATAGAGCTCCGAGAGAAGACGGATGATCTCGAACGAGCGGTGGAGCTTGAGGCTGCGTTCGAGGTGCAGACGCGCCTCGGTCGGCCTTCCGAGCTCACGGAACAGGAGTTCGCCGCCGCGGAAGAGATAGTAGGCGGCCAACTTCGGCTCCTTCTCGCGGTCGGCGAGATAGAGGTAGAGATTCGCGAGGTCTTCCCACTGCCGGTTCTCTTCGTACACCGAAAGGACGAGCGAAAGGCTTATCGAACAGGAGCCGGGATCCTCTTCGACGATGTTCTTATGGATCTCGGTCGCGAACTCGGGCATCCGGAGTTTATGTTCATAGATGTCGGCGAGCAGTTCGAGATAGCGGATGCGCGTCTTGCCGGTCGTTTTGCGGGCGGCGAGTTTGTAGAACTTGCCGAGAAGGTGCCACTTCTCGTGGCGGTAGAGCAGGGGCGCTATGGCGTTGAGGACGAAGAGGGAATCGGTCGCTTCCGCGAGGGTCGTGACCGTTTCCTCGATCTTCCCGCTCACATCGTTGCGCCAGTAGTAAAGGAACTCGATCAGTTTGACCGAAGAGTAGGAGACGGCGAGCGGGCTCTTGAGCACCGTCTCGGCGAACCGCTCGACGAGCGGCACCGGGATCGTGTCGTGGCGCAGGATGAGAGCACGCAGGTATTCGTAGAGGAACCGCGACCGGTTGTGCTCCGCGAACAGGCGCAGAATGTCGCCGAACGCCCGCTCGATGTTGTCGTTCTTTCCCGCCTTGAGCGCCTCGACGAAGAGCGCCGCTTCTCGTTCGATCGTTCCGTCGAGTTTCACCGCCTGCGGCTCCTTGGAGAAAAGAGCGACGAGGAGCGCGCACAGCGGTGTCCGCATCACGGCGGGAACCTGCAGGATGCTCTGCATGATGCGGGCGCGTTCGTCGTCGGTCGCTGCGAGGAAGGCAAGACAGAGCATCTCTTGGTAGAACTCGTCGCCGAGCGCGTCGCGGTTCTTCTCAAGCGTCCTGAACAGGAGCGGCGTCTCGTCGCCCGCGAGGAGCATGAGGAAGAAGATCTCGACCTCGTCGCGTCCCTTGATGAGCGATGCCGCTTTGGCGAGCTGGCCGACCGAGACGAGGTGAGGGGGAAAGCTGGAGAACCGGTCATCCAGAAGATCGGTAAGCGGCCGGAACTCGTGTTTCTCCGCCTCGATCTCCTTTTCGCCGAGGAGCAGGTGGTCGAACCGGACCTCGATGCTCTCCAGCGAATTGTCCTCGTCAATGATGATCTTGCCCATCCCGTGCTCCCGTCTACTCCCACTCTATCGTTGCGGGGGGCTTCGAACTGATATCGTAGACCACCCGATTCACCCGTTTGACCTCGTTGATGATGCGCGCGGAGACCTTCTTGAGGAAATCGGCGGTGAACTCGTACCAGTCGGCGGTCATGAAGTCGTCGGTCTTGACGGCGCGGAGCGCAAGAACATGTTCGTAGGTGCGGCTGTCGCCCATGACGCCGACCGTTTTGACCGGCAGAAGTACCGCGAAGGCCTGCGCGATCTCGTCGTAGAGACCGGCGGCGCGTATCTCTTGAATGTAGATGTGGTCGGCCTGTCGCAGGATGTCGCAGCGTTCCTTGGTAACCTCTCCGAGGACGCGCACCGCGAGGCCGGGGCCGGGGAAGGGGTGCCGGAAGACATTCTCGCGAGGCAGTCCGAGTTTCATGCCCAGTTCGCGCACCTCGTCCTTGAACAAGTCGCGGAGCGGCTCGATGAGTTTCAGTTTCATCCGGTCGGGGAGACCGCCGACATTGTGGTGGGTCTTTATCGTGGCCGAAGGGCCGCTCGTCTTGGAAGACGACTCGATGACATCGGGGTAGATCGTTCCTTGCGCGAGGAACTCGGCGCCGGCGATCTTGTGCGCCTCGGCGTCGAAGACCTCGATGAAGGTGTTGCCGATGATCTTGCGCTTCCTCTCCGGTTCTTCGATCCCCTTCAGACGCGCAAGGAACAGATCGGCGGCGTCGACGACGACGAGGTCGACGCGGTCGCGGAAGTTCCGTTCGACCTCCTCGCGCTCGTGGAGGCGGAGCAGGCCGTTGTCGACGAATATCGCCGTAAGTTGATGCCCGATGGCTTTCCCCAGCAGGGCTGCCGCGACCGACGAGTCAACGCCGCCCGAAAGGCCGAGGATGACCTTCTTGTCGCCCGCTGTCGCGCGTATCTTCTCGACCGATGCGACGATGAAGTCCTCCATGCGCCAGTCGGGTGCCACCGCGCAGACCTCGAAGAGGAAGTTGGAAAGGATGCGGTCGCCTTCGAGGGTGTGCCGCACCTCGGGATGGAACTGGACGAGGTATATCCGCTTTTTGTCGTTGCCGGCGGCGGCGAAGGGAATGGAATCACTCTTCGCGATCGGCTCGAAGCCGGCGGGCAGTTGCGCCACATGATCGCCGTGACTCATCCAGACCTGGGTGGAGGTGGAAACGCCCTTGAAGAGCGGCGATCGCGGCGCCGTCACCGTCACCATGGCCCGACCGTATTCGCGGGCATGGCCGCTGCCGAGCTTCCCGCCCAGTTTGTGAGCCGTCAGCTGCATGCCGTAGCAGATGCCGAGTATCGGGATGCCGAGGTCGAATACCTCGCGGGGTATATCGGGGGCGCCGGGGTCGGTGACCGAAGCGGGGCCGCCCGAGAAGACGATGCCGGATGGCGCGAAGCGCTTGATGAACTCTATGCCGACCGAGTAGGGGTGCAGTTCGCAGTAGACATGCATCTCGCGAATGCGCCGCGCGATGAGCTGATTGTACTGCGAGCCGAAGTCGAGGACGAGGATCTTATGCATGACGCCTCCGAAAAGTGCCTTGCTGCGTTACGGCGCGAGGAAAGCTACCATGAAAAGATGTCTTTTTCAACTGTGCCGTCCTTTCGTTCATCGAGGACCGCCGCTCAAGAGGAGGAATTGTTCCATGAAGCGGTCGAGGATCTCTTCACCGTCAAGGACCGCATCGGCGTTGCCCGTCTCGAAGTCGGTGCGGTGATCTTTGACCATTTTGTAGGGGTGAAGAACATAGCTGCGTATCTGACTGCCGAAGTTTATCCCCATCTTGCTCTTTTCGCGTTCGGCGTTCTCGGCCGCCTTTTTCTCCATCTCGAGTTCGTAGAGCCGCGCGCGCAACTGCTTGAGAGCGCCGGCGCGGTTCTTGTGCTGGGACCGCTCGTTCTGGCACTGCACGACGATGCCGGTAGGGATATGGGTGATGCGTACCGCCGAATCGGTTTTGTTGACATGCTGGCCGCCGGCCCCTCCCGAGCGGTAGGTGTCTATTTTGAGATCGGCCTCGTCTATCTCTATCTCGATCGAGTCGTCTATCTCGGGAGTCACGAAGACGCTCGCAAAGGAGGTGTGCCGTCGCTTGTTGGCGTCGAACGGGGAGATGCGCACGAGGCGATGGACGCCGATCTCCGCCTTGAGATACCCGTAGGCGTATTCTCCGGTGATGAGGAGCGTCACGCTCTTGATGCCGGTCGCGTCGTCGCCGGTGACACGGTCTACTTCTTCCGCTTCCATGCCGCGTCGTTCGGCCCAGCGAAGATACATCCGCAGCAGCATGACCGCCCAGTCCTGCGACTCGCGTCCGCCCGCGCCGGCGTTGATGGAGAGGAACGCGTTGTTCGCGTCGGTCTTTTCGCCGAGCATCTTTTGAAATTCGAGTTTTCCCGCGAGGTCGCGCGCGGCGAGAAGATGCGTCTCCGCCTCCGCCGCCATTTCCTCATCGTCCCGGGCGAACTCGAGCGAGACGACGAGTTCCTCCATGCTCTTTTCGAGCGCCGCGAACACGGAGATCCCATTTTCAAGGAAGCGTTTCTCGCGGTTGAGCGAAGCCATGCGCTCGGCGTCGTTCCAGAGGGAGGGGTCGTTCACCGCCGCGGTCACCTCGGAGAGCCGGGCGCGTTTTCTTTCTATGTCGAGCGAGACGCGGAGGACATCCCGTTTTTCGGAAAGCTCTCGCAGGCCTTGCTCCAGTTCGCGGATGGAAAGCGTCATGGCGTCTCCCAGAAAAGGTTCTGTTCGTTGATGCGCACGCCGTGTTCCCGGAAAAGGCGTTGGTGGTAGGCGCGCTGTTTGTCTTCCCCTTCCTTTTGCATGAGGGTGCGGACGATGAGG
>CAYNMQ010000080.1:0-8883 GCA_964398245.1 uncultured Spirochaetales bacterium
TAGAAGACCGTGAGACTTGCGACAGCGCAGGCCGTCCAACCCCACCAGAGACGCTGTTTCGTGGACTCGAAGCGATCGAGAAAAAGATAGAGGAACGGGAATACGGCATAGATGGTGTAGGCGCCGAACCAACGGTGAAGCGCCACCGGCTCGGTGCCCCCCGGGATCACGAGCGGGAAACTGAGCGCATAACAGGCGATGAAGCCGGCAGCGAAAAGAACGGTGACGAGGCTACGCGGCATCGCGCCCTCTCCGGGGGAAGAGCGACGCGAGCGCCTCTTTCTCGCGCTGTCGCATGATACGGCGGCGCGTCACGGTGTCGTGATCGTAGCCGAGCAAGTGAAGCAGGCCGTGCACCAGAACGCGCGCCATCTCCCGCTCGGGCGTCGTCCGATAGCGCCGCGCGTGGGCGGCCACCACGGCGGGAGCGATGACGATGTCGCCCAAGAAGAATCCGGCATAGGCGCCCCCCTCCCCTTCGCCCGCCGCGAAGGAAACGACATCGGTGACGCGATCCATGCCCCGCCATCTGCGGTTGGTCTCCCGCATCCGGTCGCTCTCGATGAGACTTACGGCGACCTCCCACGGGTCGGAAGGACGGAGCCCCTCCGCGCCAAGCACTTTCCTGACGATACGGATCAGCGTCCCGCGGTCAAGAGGGCTCTCGACGCCTGGCGCCCGTACGATCCCTACCCGCATCTCAGGCTACCGGCTGCTGATACTCGACGCGGGCATGATACTGACCGGAGAGCGTCCGCACGAAACTCTCCTCGATGAGGGTTATGTCCCGCATCGTGATCGCGCTTTCCGACAGCTGACCGTCTTTGATGATCCGGTCTATGATGTTGTGCACCCCCTCCTGGATCTTCGGGTAGGTCTTCTCCTTCATGCTCCGGATCGCCGCCTCGACGCTGTCGGCGAGCATGATGAGCGCGACCTCCTTGCTCTGGGGCCGCGGCCCGGGATAACGATACGGCTCTTCGGGCGTCTGCGGGTCCTTCTGAATGGCCTTCTCGTAGAAGAATTTCACGAGCGCGGTCCCGTGATGCTGTTGAATGGCCGTCTCTATCCTATCGCCGAGCTTGTACGCCCGGGCGAGGCTCAGACCGTAGGTCACATGACGGGCGATGATGCGCGCCGATTCGAGCGGATCGAGCGAATCGTGGACATTCACGATACCGCTCTGGTTCTCCGAATAACAGTGCGGCGCCTGCAGCTTCCCGATGTCGTGATAGTAGGCCATCACCTTGCAGGCGAGCGGATTGACGCGGATGCGGCGCGCAGCGTCCTCCACCATGACACCGACCATGAGGCTGTGCTGATAGGAGCCGTTCGCCTCCGACACGAGCCGCGCCATGAGCGGATGCTGCATCGAGGTGAGTTCGAGATAGGATATGTCGGTCGTATAACCGAAGAACGATTCCCAAAGCGGCAGAAGGCCAAGCAGGAGCAACGCCGAAAGAACGCCGCTGGTAAGCGCGGTCAGGAGCGCCCTGATCATGTTCTCCCGGGGAAGCGACGCATCGAGGAGGAAGATGAGGAACACCAGCACCATCTGAACACCGGCGAGCGAAAGGCTCATCCGGAGCGCGTGGCTCCGGCGCTCCACATGGGTGATGAGGAACAGGTAGAACAGCGCAGAGGCGGCATAATAGACGGGGAAGTAGAAATTGTCGGGGAACACCGTGGCGAACAAGAGCGTAAGCGTTATGAGGAAGAAGAGCGCCGTTTCGGTGTTGATGAGCAGGCGCACCGTCGCCACGATGAAGGGAAACGGTAGAAGGAAGTTGAAGGTGCGCGGATCTATCGTTCCCATCCATTGAGAAAAGGGGACCGAAACGGCGGTGATGAGATAGCTGAGAAGGAGGGAAAGAAGCGCGAGGACCGCCATAAGGAGCAGGTCTTTGTTGCGTACGCTGAACTTGGACACGCTCCGGCGGAAGGCGAAGTAGCCGATAACGACCATGGCCATGATGAACAGGAAGTGTTCCACGAAGGAAAGCGCGAAAGGCTTGTCCCCCTTCCTTTCGACAATGGCGCGGAATATCGCAAGGTGATGTCTCGTTATCCGTTCCCCCGGGCGGGCGATGATCTCGCCGTTCTTCACCTTGATAAGGACCGGGGGCGTATTGCGTTCCACCTCGGCGCGCGCCTGCCCGTTCGCCTCTTCGTCGAAGGCAAGATTGTCGGCGAGGATCACCTCGACGACCGCTGCGACAAGGGCGAGCCCTTTCTCGCTGAAGAGTTTCTCCTGTTCCAACGCCTTCTGCGCGCGCTCGATCTCCGCCGGCAAGGAGACGGCCGTGATCACCCGGTATCGGGGCCGCTGGACCGGTGCGGAGTTCCCTCTCCTCACCATGATCTTGTCGAGACGATAGCCCTCTCCTACGCCTGATCGAAGGATATAGTAGCTGTCGAGCCGTCCCCCTATGTCGAAAACGGCCTCCTCGATCTCCGGCGAGAA
The DNA here is from genome assembly GCA_964398245.1 of uncultured Spirochaetales bacterium. GTDB lineage: Bacteria > UBP6 > UBA1177 > UBA1177 > JAKLFG01 > CALITV01. The sequence continues at coordinate 2,465 of CAYNMQ010000080.1, forward strand.
GAACGCCGACCGCAACAGCGCGAACACCTCTTCGGGGACCGACGCGCCGACCGCCTTCTCGAACGCCTTCCGCTCCTCCTCGAGCGCGAGGAGCACCGCCCCGCGGAGGCTCTCGGGAACAAGCTCCGGGAGATGCCGTTCGACGACATCGCGATACGCCGACATGAACTCGGCGGGGACCTCATGCGAGCCGCCCATTCCCTTGTCGAGAAGAACGGCCACCGCCCGGTCGCGCATCGCGGAGAAAGCGCGGCGGATCGCCCGGTACCGTTCGGTGTTGTCGCGATAGACGAAATGGCGCGGCACCTTGCCGAGCGCCGTTTCCCGGTTCCGCACGGTCGCCTCCTCGTCCACGACATCGTAGTCGCGGTCGGCGCGCACGATGAACTTCATGGCGCGTCCGATGTCGCTCTCCCGCGTCGGCAGGAAGGTGGCCGTCGCCTCCGGTATGGTGCAATAGGCGGCGAGCGCGGCGAAGATCAAGAGAACGATGATCGCGGTGCGGCGCGCGGGGAGCCGCAGCCAATCATAGTAGCGGTCCTTGAAACTCTCCCACTGCCGGTTCATCTCCCGCGTCCGCTTGAAGGATGTGCGCGCCGTCATCGTTCGTACGCCTCAAGAAGGCGGGCCACCATATCGGCCCGCACGATATCGTTCCGCCCGAGTCTCACGATCGCCACCCCGGGGACCCCGTCAAGGCGCCCCATGGCGTCCGTAAGGCCGTTCTCGTCACGGATGAGGTCATGCTGGGAGGAGTCGCCCGCGACGATCATCCGGCTCCCCTCCCCGAAACGGGTGAGGAACATCTTCATCTGCGCCGGCGTGGTGTTCTGCGCCTCATCGAGCACCACGAAGCTCCTGCGCAGCGTTCTGCCGCGCATGAAGGCGAGCGGCAGGACCTCCACCCGGCGATCATGGATGAGCCGCGCCGACTCCTCGAAGGTGAAGAAGGTCTCTATCGCATCGAAGAGCGGACGGAGGTACGGATCTATCTTCTCCTCGAGCGATCCCGGCAGGAACCCGAGCCGCTCCCCCGCCTCGACCGCGGGGCGCGTGAGGACGACCCGTTCGGCCCGCCCTTCCCGCAGGAACTTCACCGCAAGCGCCGCCGCGAGGAAGGTCTTCCCGGTACCGGCGGGGCCGTCCACGAAGACGATCTCGTGCCGCTCGACCGCTTCCGCGACGGCATCCTGCCCCGCAGTGCGCGGCCTCACGACGGACCGGTCCTTGTCGCGCAGGATGACATCCATCGCTCAAACTGTCTCCATACGGCGATAAACGGCCTCCGCCATCGTCAGGTCGGCGGGGACGGTTATCTTGAAATTCTCCAACGAAGATTCGACCGCGTACACCGGGGAACCGGCCGCTATGACGAGGCGCACATCATCGGTGGTCGCGCCGCCCTCTTCCCGGAAACGCTCATGCGCCTTCCGGAGAAGATCGTATCTGAATCCCTGCGGCGTCTGTGCGTGCCACATGAGCGCCCGGTCGGGCACCGACGCGACTACGCCGTCACGGACCTCGTACAGCGTATCGACCGCCCGGGCGGCGGCGACGGCGGCGCCGCGCTCGAACGCCGTATGCGTCACCCCTTCCACGACCGCCCGGCTCACGAAAGGACGGACCACATCGTGCACAAGCACTACGGCGGGCGGGTCATTCCGAAGCGCTTCCAGCGCATTCCAGACCGACTCGTGGCGCTCTCTCCCGCCGGCGACCACTTCAACGACCTTCGGGATGTCGGCGAGGGCTGCGCGGTACTCAGCGACCCGATCGGCAGGCGCGACGACAAGAAGAGCGTCGACACAGCGGAATGCCGCGAATCGCTCGGCGGAGATGCGGTATATCTCCTTTCCGTTGAGCATCAGTTCCTGTTTGGGGACATCGGCCCCCATGCGGGCTCCCCTGCCGGCGGCAAGAAGCACCGCGATCACTCGACTCATGGGTCGCTGTCTTCAAAGGCGAGCAGTTACTAACAGGGCGATTATAGTAGGGAAGAGGCTCAAAGCAACTTTTCGGACATCAAAGAAAGGTGAGAAATCGGTCAAGACGACTCATACCTAGCGGACACAGCGAACCGCGCCGGAAAGCCCCTTAATTTGGGAACCGACCGAACCGCCGATGGTCACATAGTAGGCGGCGCCGGGGGCATCGGGACGGGTAGTCGAAGACCAGAAAGCATAGGAGGATAATCCGGGGAAATCCGAAGGAATAGAAGGCCATGTCCGGTCATACATCGTCCGCAGTTCGTTGATGTTGGGAAGGCGCCAGTCGGTAAAACCGCCGAAAGTACCGTTCTCGCAGTAGTCGAGCGCCGCTTTCCAATCACTCACCGGCGTAACCTCGCTGTACCAGTAATCGCCGGTCCACATGAGGCCGGTCTCGTCGTCCACGAAGACCTTCACGCCGCCGCGCATCTGTTCGGAAAAAGTCTTTCCGCCGCCTTTTGCCGGGAAAAATGTCCCTCGGACACAAATCGCCTTGTACTGGCTCGTCTTGGGCGCCGGCTGGATCGTACCGATGGCGAAATAGACCGCCCACGCACTCGTCGTCGGGTTCGCTTGGGTCTCGGTAGCGGTCCAGAAATAGGTAGATTCGAACAGGATGAAGGCACTCTCGGGAACCATCGGGGAGACGCCGCTGTAGTCGATGATGCTTTCGAGTTCTTCGTCGGTCGGCAGGCGCCAGTCGGTATAACCGCCCGCCATCGAGTTCCCGCAGTAAGCCATCGCCTGATCCCAAGTACAGTAGGGCTGACTATCGCAGTCGCTATAGAGCTGGGGCACCATCTGATGCCACTGGAGGCCGGTATAGGCATCCTTGACCACATCGGTGACCTCCACAGCAATGATTTTTCCGATGCCACCACCGTACTGCGCATCCTGACCATAGAAGTCAGCGCCGAGTGCCGGGCAAGGGTCAAGATCACCGTTGTCACTGAAACAGCCCATTTGTGCCGTGTCGGGGATATAGTTCCCTCTGAAATAACAATAATCTCCCGTCGGAGTGAAGACATAGGGCTCATTACCCCAGCATATCTCGCCGCCATAGATGCAATAATTCACTTCATATCCGTCGCACAACGAGTTGCACGGGGCAAAACCTCCCGTGAACTGCGCCCCGATTTCGGGACAGAACTTCATCCCGCCGTCACAGGTCTCCGAGTCGAGAACGCCGTTGCCGCAGATCGGCACATAGACATCGTCGTCGGGCATCGGGGTATCGTCGACAACATCCTCATCGGGTTGCATAAAGTCGTCGTCCGGCACCCACTTCACCCCTCCGATGAGGGAACGATTCCCCAACGGCGCATCGGCGGTGATCTCGGCGTCAAGAAGTCCCGTATCGGTATGAAGGGTGAAGACTACCGTCATGTTGCCGAACTTCTGGGTATCGTTATCCCAGTAGGTGTACTCGCCAGTGTAGGTGTGTCCCGAAAAACCGCCGCCCTCATGAGACATATAGAACTCGCTATACTGGTTGAAACTCATGTCCAGCATGTAGGCCGCACTGCGGCTATCATACATGATCGAAAGATGGTCGGCGCCACCATTGAAATCCCATTCGCCGAGCAGATCCTGCGGGTCGAGGACGACATCTTCATCTGTCGTTTCGTCCGTTATCTCGTCCGTCATTTCGTCGGCGATCTCGTCGGGTTTTACCGCATCGTCACCATCGGGCTCTTCCTCGGATTGTTCGTCGGTGACGATCAGGACATCCTCATCGGGCTCTATCGCGTCATTGTCGGTCAGGATCTCGCCTTCGACGACATAGACCACGAATGACGAGAAATGCTGCGCCTGTCCCATGATCGGGTCGCCTGCCGCCGCCGCCATGATCGGGTCGCCCGCCATGATCGGGTCTCCCGCCGCGGTCGTCATGATCGGGTCGCCCGCCGCCGCCGTGCCGACCGCGTATTTCCCGTCGCCATAACCGGCAGAATGCCAAGCGCCGTCCCGTTCCACGGCGATCACGGCGACCTTCCCTTCCGGCTTGTCTTGCGTAAGTTTGATAGTCATCGTGACGCGCTTCTTGAACTGAAGCCCGTCGGGACCGAAATCCCAGACCGCGCTGTAGAGGTTCTCTCCTTTCTTGTCGGTTTTCTTTATCGTGATCTCGGTGTCTTTCTCCAGCGCCCCGGCAGGTATCTCGACCTTCGCGTCACCCGACGGCGTCTCGACCGTTCCTCCCTCGTCGGCCTTGATAAGTTTCTTCACCGACTCGGCATCCTTCTTGCCATCGTCGCACCCTAAGGCGCAAAGCAGAAGGACACACGCCGTAAGCGCCGTCGCCATAGTTCTCATACTCATCTCCGTCTCCTCCTTAAAAAAGGTCCGTTCGATCGTTCAGAAGACAACATACCAAAGAAAAAGAGCAAAAGCAACGGAGACGACCGTTACCGTCCATTTTTATTCACCCGGAGTTGACAGCGCGTCAACGGCACATAGAGTAACAGGCATGGAGGATCGCCACTTCACCATCCCCGACCGCCCCGGCGCGCTCGTCGAACTGGCGCGAACGGCCGACGCCAGCCGTATCGCCGCAGCGATCGGGACCGAGCACCCCGCGATGGAGGACTTTGCGGCGCTCCTCTCGCCCGCCATGACCGACGACCTCCTTAAGCAACTCATGGCCGAGAGCGCCCGCCTCACCCGCCTCCGCTTCGGCTACGCGCTCTCGCTCTATATCCCGCTCTACTACGACAACCGGTGCGTGAACCGGTGCGACTACTGCGGGTTCAACGCCGGGAACGACCTGCCGCGCCGGTCGCTTTCGAACCGTGAGCTACGGGAGGAGGCCGCCGCGATCCGGAAGCAAGGTTTCACCAACCTGCTCCTCGTTGCCGGCGAACATCCCGAAAGCGCCGACCCCGCGTTCCTCGTGCCGGCCATCCATGACCTTCACGAAATGGGGTTCCGCTCGGTCTCCATAGAGATAGCCCCCCTCCCCGAAGAGGCGTACCTCACCCTCGTCGCCGGGGCGCATCTCGACGGCCTCTACATCTACCAAGAGACCTATGACCGCGCGGTCTACGCCGCGCACCACCGCGGGCCGAAGGCCGACTACGCGTGGCGCCTCGCCACTCCTGAACGGGGCGCCCGCGCCGGCATCCCGAAGATCGGCATCGGTTTTCTGCTGGGCCTCGGCGATTGGCGTTTCGACGCGCTTGCGCTCGCTTCGCACCTGCTCTTTCTCCAGAAACATCACTGGCAGACCGAGTTTTCCATCAGTTTTCCGCGGATACGAACCGCTACCGGCGCGGTGGGGGGACCGCGACCGGTCTCCGACCGCGAGCTCATTCAACTGGTGTGCGCGCTCCGACTCCTCTTCCCGGTCACGCCGATGTCGCTTTCGACCCGAGAGTCGCCCGCTTTTCGAGACGCGATCATTCCGTTCGGATTCACCAATGTCTCCGCCGGAAGTTCGACCGCGCCGGGCGGCTATACCGGCAAAGGAAACGACCTTGCCCAGTTCGAGGTCGTTGACGACCGTTCGCCGGCGGCAGTCGCAGCGGCCCTCAAGGCGCGGGGCTTCGACCCGGTGTGGAAGGACTGGGAGTAGCGACGGCACGCGCCTTATCGAGCACCCCCTCCGCAACGAGGAGGTCGGTCATCCTGCGGGCGAGTTCGCGGTTCCCCCGCGGCGTCATGTGGATGAAATCGTAGAACATATCATCGGACGAACCGTCAAAGATGTCGGAGAAGTCGCGGAACAACGGGAAGTTGCGGCGCGCCGCCTCACGGCGCACCGTATCGAGCGCGGCGATCGAGAAGGCGCCGTAATGCGGATAGAGCGTATCGAACACCTTAAGCGCCGATGATTCGAGCGGCGAGAGCGGGTTCTTGTACACCGCGTTCGGCATGAAGACGAACAATGTTCCCGCACCGCGCTCCCCGAACATCCGGGCCGCCCGCTCCATATCGTCGGCGAAATGGACGCCGAAATCGTGGGCGCGATCGGCGAGATTCGGCGGCAGGAAGGCGCCGAATGTCTCCGTGAACGCCACCGGCTCGGGAAGCATCCCGCGCTCGCTCTTGACCGCGGTCGCAACGAGCCGTGTGATCCGCAGATAGTCGACCCATGTCTTCCGGTAGAACGGTTGGAGCGCCTCTATCTGCTCTTCGTTGAACGGCCCGTCGTGGGAGAACGGCTCATGCGACCGGTACCCCCATACATAGGCGTAGTTCACATCGGCGCCGCCGTCGTAGAAAACGACGAGATCGGGCCGGATCCGGTCGAAGAGCCGCTCGACCAGCGCGATGTCCCGCTGAAGCTCGTATCCTTCGATCCCCAAGTTATAGACGGTAAGACGGCAGGAAGGGCACCGTTCCCGCAGACCCTTCTCCACCAGCGCCGGCATCGTCTGGTCGTCAGGAAAATAGAGTCCGTACGAGATGGAGGCGCCGGTGATGACGATG
>CAYNMQ010000081.1:0-8723 GCA_964398245.1 uncultured Spirochaetales bacterium
TATGTGATGAATGTGGACCTTGTGCGTTCGTGGATAAAGTATCTGCTCCTCTTCACGATACTCCTTCTTCTCGCGACGCTCGTCGTCGGCACCGAGGTGAACGGGGCGAAGCGATGGATAAACCTTCACTTCCTGATGGTGCAGCCGTCCGAGTTCGCCAAGCTGACGGTGGTCTTCTATCTCGCCGAGGTCATCTGCAACAAGCGTGACCGCATGGGACTCCTGCAGGAGCTCATCTATCCTTTCGGTCTCGTGTCGGCGCTGGTGCTCGTCATCGCCATAGAGGATCTCGGCACCGCCCTCATCATCTTTGCGACGGCGATCATCCTTTTCCTCATGGGCGGCATGCGGGTCAAGTACTTCATCGTCCTGCTCACGATCGCGTCGGCGGTCATGGTCGTCCTTGTGCTCATGAAGCCGTATCGTCTCGAGCGGCTCAAGGTGTGGCGCGATCCATGGCAGTACCGGCAGGCGCAGGGATATCAACAGGTGCAGTCGGAGATCGCTCTCGGCCGCGGCGGGATGACCGGCGTCGGCTTCGGCAACAGTCAGCGCAAGTTGCGCTATCTTCCGGAGGCCTCCACCGACTTCATCTTCGCCATCATCGGCGAGGAGTTCGGCTTTGTCGGATCGGTCGTGCTCATCGGGGCGATGCTCGTGTTCTTCCTTACCGGCGTCTATTTCGTGCTGTCGCGCGGGGACCCTTTCGCGCTGTACCTTTCGGCCGGCATCGTCATCATGCTGGGCATACAGACGGCCATCAACCTCGGCGTGGTGACCTCGACCCTTCCGAACAAGGGGGTTCCGCTTCCCTTCATCAGCTATGGCGGTTCCTCGCTCCTTGTTTCGAGCATGATGGCGGGTTTCCTGCTCAATATGGTGGTGAGCGAAGGTCGGGCACAATTCGGGTAAGGACATGAGCGGTACCGGGCGCACCTACACGATCGCTATGGCGGGCGGCAAGACCGGGGGCCACCTGTTCCCCGGCATCGCCGTCGCCGAGATACTGCGGGAGCAAGGTCACGCGGTGCGTTTCATAGGCAGTCGCGGCGGTCTCGAGGAGCGTGAGGTGCCGCCGCTCGGCTTCCCGCTTTCGTTCATCACGGTCGGCGGGTTGAAGGGGAAGGATCTTTTTGAGACGATACGGAATCTCCTCGTTCTTCCGCTGGCGCTCGTGCAGTCGCTCCTTGTCATACTTCGTCACCGGATCTCCGCGGTGGTCTCGCTCGGCGGCTTCGCCGCCGGACCGGCGGCCCTTGCGGCGCGTCTCTGCGGGAGAAAGGTCTTCGTGCTCGAACAGAACTCGATCCCCGGCATCACCAACCGGCTCGTCGGTCGTTTCGCGGCCGTTGTTTTCACCTCGTTCCCCGATGAGAAGCGCTTCTTCGATCCGCGCATCGTGCGGCAGACCGGCAATCCGGTCCGGCGCGCGGTGCTTTCCGCGGCTCCGGCGGCGACGCCATCGGAGGGGAAACCGGTGCTGGCGGTGTTCGGCGGTTCACAGGGAGCCCATTCGCTCAACGAGATGATGGGCGCTCTTGCGACGGCGCGTCCCGACCTGCTCGCGCGATACTTCGTGGTGCACCAGACGGGGGAGCGCGATCTCGATATGATGCGGGATGCGTACGCCCGGCACGGCATTCGAGCGATGGTCGAGCCGTTCCTGCGCGATATCGGCGGCTACTACAAGGCGGCGGCGGTCATCGTCTGTCGCGCCGGGGCGACGACGATCGCCGAACTGCTCGCGCTCGGGCGCGCGGCGGTCTATGTGCCGTTCCCGCACGCCGCCGACGACCATCAGTATCACAACGCGCGGCTCGTCGCCGGGCAGGGGGGCGGGGTGGTGGTCGAAGATAGAGGTGCCCTCGAAGACAAGGTGGCGCGTCTTGCGGCGGCGATCGAGCGGTACGAGCGGGAGCGGGAGGACTGGGAACGCCGCATAGCGGCCTTCGGGTATGCCGACGCCTCCGCGAAGGTCGCGTCGGCGATAGAGAGGGTGTTGCGAGGAGAAAGGGCATGAGGGTGCACTTCATCGGCGCCGGAGGGAGCGGCATGAGCGGACTTGCGCTCCTCACCCGCTCGTTCGGTCACGAGGTGAGCGGGTGCGACCGGTGCCGGACGCCCTATCTCGAGATGCTCGCCAAGCAGGGGGTCCCGGTGTCGGTCGGTCATGATCCGGCGCATCTCGATCACGCCGACATCCTCGTCCGTTCTTCCGCGGTCAAAGGGGAGGAGGAGGAGGTCAGGGTGGCGCGGGAGGTATGCCGCATCCCGGTCGTAACGCGCGGCGAGTTGCTTGCGAAGATGCTTGAGAATCGCACGGTGATCGGGGTGGCGGGCGCGCACGGCAAGAGTTCGACCACATGGCTCATATGGCATATCCTTCGCCGGTTCGGTGTCGGAGCGTCGCTCTACGCCGGCGCGAAATCGGAGGGCGTGAACGCCGTAGCGGGCGGCGATCCGTGGGTCGTCGAGCTCGACGAGAGTGACGGCTCCGTCTTTCTCGTTCGTCCGCGGGTGTTCGTGCTCACCAATCTGGAGCTCGAACATGTGGATTACTACCGCGACGCCGACGATATGCTCCGTCGCTTCCGGGTGCATCTCAACCTTCTCGGTCACCGCCGGTTCGTGATAGGGCGCGGGTTCGCGCTCAGCGATACGCTCTACGCCGACTTCGGCGGGCTTACCTTCCCGACGCGCGAGGAGCTCTCCTCGAAGCGGGAGATCGCCGGTGGTCCGCAGTGCCGGTTCCTCGGGGAAGAGGGGTGCTGGGTCCTTGATTTCCGCGGGGCGCGGAGCACGCTCGGCGACTCGGCCGAGCCGTTCCACATCATCCAGAACCGGGCGGCGGCGCTCCTTGCGGCATACACCTTCCTGCGTCTTGTCGGACGCGAGATCGAGCCGGTGCCCGCCTCGTTCTGGGGAACGCTTCCCAGCATAGACCGGCGGTTCGAGAAGAAGGGAAAGTGGCGCGACATGGCGCTCGTTGACGATTATGCGCATCATCCTTCCGAAGTGCGGGCGCTCATGGAGCAGGCGGAGCGCGCCTATGGCCGCTACATCCTCGTGTTCCAGCCGCATCGCTCGTCGCGTTTCGAGCGCTTTTTCGACGAGTTCGCGAAGATCCTCGCAAAGGCGCCGGGCCGTGGCCTGCTGCGCGTCTTTCTCGGCGGGGAACCTGAAGGGGAAAAGAACAACTTCGACCTCGAACGGGAACTCAAGAAGCGCGGCATGAATGTCGTGCACGCCTGCCAGAACCTCGGAGAGGCGGCGGTGCTTCTTTCATCGGGGCGGTTCGAATGGGCGCGGGCGGTGGTGACCGCGGGCGCCGGCGATGTGAACGACATCTTTGCGCTGTTGGAGGGGCGATGAAATACCGTAAGGCGGCTTCACTCACCTCCTTTCTCACGATCCGCCCGCGCGATGCGGCGGGAGACCTCTTCCTGCCCGAGTCGGTGGACGATGTCGTCCGCTTCACCGTCGAGCATCGTTCGTTCTACCTGCTCGGCGGCGGGTCGAATGTCATCGCCGGCAGAATGACGCGGCCGGTCCTCAGTCTCCGGCTCCTCGACGGCGAGAGTTCGACGCACCGCGAAGAGGACGGGAGCGTCGTCGTCTCGATGCCGTCATGGGTGCGCACCGCGCAGCTCGTCGAGTACCTCGTCGCGAACGGTCTTTCGGGCCTTGAGTTCATGGCGGGGATACCGGGTACGATCGGCGGCGCGATCGCCGGCAACGCGGCGCCGAAGGGCTGCTCATGGGAGGGGATCGTCCGCTCGATCGCCTATGCGAAAGAGGGGAACGTCCTCACCGCGACGCCGCGCTTCGCCTACCGCCGGATGCTCGGCATCAAGCCGCCTTTCGTGATACTCTTCGCCGAACTGGTGCTTAGGAAGGATACCATTGCGCAGGTCAAGCGGCGTGTCGCGCAGTATGCGAAGAAACGCCTCGTGATACCGTATCCTTCCGCCGGGTCTCTTTTCAAGAATCCCGAAGGTGCGACGGCGGGGGAACTGCTCGACAAGGCGGGGTGCAAGGGGCTTTCGACGGGCGACGCGGCGCTCTACGAAAAGCACGCGAACATAGTGATAAACCGCGGCGACGCCGCCTACGGCGATTTCGTCGCGCTCCGCGACGAAGCGGCGCGGCGGGTGTACCGCGCCTGCGGGGTCCGACTCGAACCGGAGGTGAAGTTTTGGGAGTGAAAGACGAAAAGAAGAAGCTGACCAAGGGCACGCGCATCGCGGTGGTCATGGGCGGTCTGTCTGATGAGCGGGACATCAGCCTGCAGACGGGGACGCTCGTTGCCGGAGCGCTCGAGAAGGGAGGATACCGGCAGGTCACGCGGATAGACATGGGGCGCGACATAGACGCCGTGTTGAGGAAGCTGAGGCCGGATGTGGTGTTCAACGCCCTGCACGGCACCTACGGCGAGGACGGCCGCATCCAGGGGTTGCTCGACATCCTCGGCATTCCCTACACCGGATCGGGCGTCGCCGCGTCGGCGGTCGGGATGAACAAGATATTGACCAAGATGGTGATGCGCCGCATCGGGATACCGGTAGCGAACGATCTCGTGGTCGCCGCTTCGGAAGGACTCGCGGCGCCGATGCCCTATCCCTTCGTCTTCAAGGATCCGGAGAACGGGTCGAGCAAGGGGGTCTTCATCGTGCGGAACGCGGCGCAGTGGCGCGCGGCGCTGAAGAAGGTCGCCGGCAGGCGCATGCTCGTCGAGGAGTATGTGAAGGGTCGTGAGATCACGGTGGCGATCCTCGGCGACAAGGTGCTCGGCGATGTCGAGGTGATCCCCGGCCGTTCCTTCTACGACTATGAGGCGAAGTATTTCGACGACAGAACACGGTATGTCCCCGATCCGGCCTATGACGAGGCGGCGAAAAGAGCGCTCCGGCGCGAGGCGCTCGCCCTCCACCGCGCGCTCGGCTGCCGCGGCGCGACGCGGTGCGACTTCATCGTCGCGCCGGACCGGCATGTCATGCTCGAGATAAACACGCTGCCCGGCATGACGAGCCATTCGCTCGTGCCGATGGCGGCGGCGCGGCGCGGGATATCGTATCTGGGGCTCATCGAACGACTGCTTGCGGAGGCGCTTGCGGGATGAGACGCGTTCTCTCGTTCACGGCATCGTGCGGACTCGCGGCGCTCACCTACCTGACCGCCGCGATCGTTTCCGCCGGCTTCGTGGGGCTCGAACGCCTCTCGGCGGCGATCCACGACAGCGACTACTTCGCCGTCGTTCCCGAGCGGGTGAGCATCGAAGGGGCCTCGCGCCTCGGGCGGTCGGAGATCCTGCTTCTTGCGGGGCTCGACCGGCGTACGAGCTGGTTCGACATAAACGAGCACCGCGTGGAGCTGTTCATCAGGGCGAACGGCTGGATAAAACGGTGCGCGGTGAAGGCGGTGTTCCCGGACAAGGCGCGGATATTCATCGAGGAGTACGAGCCGGCCATCGTGGTCTATCGCCGGGAGACGCGCGGAGAAAAGGGGGAATCGCTCTATGCGATGTGGTTCGCCGACCGCGAGGGGACGGTCTTCAAAAAGACCTTTCCCGGCGAGCATCGCGGCGACCTGCCGCTTTTCTTCATGGAGAGCGACGCGGCGCCCGGCAGGCAGAAAGAGACCGTCGCAAGGGCGATCGAGATCGCGGACGAGTGGAAGAAGCACCGTAACCTGTGCGTGCTTCGGAGCGTTGCGTACGATGCGATTGACGGCTTCTCTCTCGAGTGCGAATTTCCGCGTCGTCATCGCGCTGCGGTGCTGTTGGGAAAAGTCGAAGGGAACGGCGTGGTCGCTCACCGCAGCGAACTGTTCCGCCGGACGGCGGACGGCCTTCTCGCCAAGCGTCTGTTCGCGGGCGAGTATCTGTTCGAAACGCACGGCGGCGATACGACGCTTGTCGCCGGAAAGCTGGTGCAACACAAGGATTAGGAGCATATCATGGTGAAGAAGGAGAATTTCGTTACGGCGCTCGATGTCGGGACCGGCAAGGTGACGGCACTCGTCGCGACCGTCTCCCCCGAGGGGAGGATCCAGTTCGTGGGCAAAGGCGTGGCGCGCAATCCCGACGGCGTGATCGGCGGCAATGTGGTCAACATGGAGGCGACGACCCGCGCCATCAACGAGGCGATCACCGAGGCCGACAAGATCTGCGACGCGCATGTCAAATCGGTGATCCTCGGTCTTTCGGGAGACCATATCTCTTCGGTCAACAGTCACGGCGTCGTGACGATACGGGGCCGCGAGGTGGCGCAAAGCGACATCGAACGGGTGATCGAACAGGCGAAGGACATCAATCTTTCGGCCGATCGCAGCATCGTCAACTGGGAAATAGGCGAGTTCGTCGTCGACGATCAGAACGGCATCAAGAAACCGAACGGCATGGCGGGACGCCGCCTCGAGGTCAAGATACACATCGTCACCGCGTCGGTCGCCATGATGCAGAATCTCGTCCGAAGCGTGACGAACGCCGGCGTACAGGTGGAATCGGTGGTCGTGAACGGACTCGCTTCCGCCGAAGCGGTTTTGCAGGAAGACGAGAAACAATTGGGCGTCGCCCTCGTGGACATCGGCGACGGGACCTCCGATATCGTCGTCTATAAGCAAGGACGGCTTGCCTATACGGCGGTGGTCCCCATGGGGGGACGCTTCGTCACCCGCGACATCTCCATCGCTCTCAGGATGCCGCCTGCCGAGGCGGAGCGGGTGAAGTGCCGTTACGGGTGCGCCGTCCCGGCCTCCGTGAGTCCGGAGGAAGAGGTGGAGGTCGCCTGCATCGGCGACGAAGAAAAGCGGCTCGTCAAGTCACAGATCCTCGCACAGGTCATCTCCCCGCGTGTCGACGAGATACTTACGCAGGTGCGCCGCCGGATGACCGAGGATCTCAAGGATCCCTTCATCTCATCCGGCGTGGTGCTTACCGGCGGCGCCGCGAATCTGCGCTATATCAAGAACCTCGCAGAGGAGACGCTCGGCCTGCCGGTGCGCATCGGCAGACCGGTCATCGCCGACGACGGCATGGGGTTCGCTGAACTCCTGCGCGATCCCTCGTGCGCGGCGGCGGTCGGCATCATCTACTACCATCTCCGGAACGGCGCGGCGCGGGAGAACGGGAACGGGCTCTTCGGCCGGATGGGGAAATGGATCGAGAAGTTCTTTCAATAGGGGGGCGCGATGAACCGGAACAGCGACCGTCAGCTCGTGAAGATCGGCGTCATCGGCATCGGCGGAGCCGGCGGTAACGCCGTCAAACGCATGATGCAGGCACGAGAGGCGTCCGAGAAGGACATCTTCAACGGCGTTCTCGTCATGGCGGCGAACACCGATGTGCAGGACCTCGAAAGGTCGGGGGTCGAGGCGAAGATACAGCTCGGCCCGAACAGGACCAAAGGATTCGGCGCGGGGGCCGACCCGGAGGTGGGGCGCGAGGCGGCCGAAGAGAGCCGGGTGGAGATCGCGAACAACCTTGACGGCCTCGACATGTTGTTCATCACCGCCGGCATGGGCGGCGGCACCGGCACCGGCGCGGCGCCGGTCGTTGCGGAGATCGCAAAAAGCGCCCGGATCCTGACGGTGGCGGTCGTGACCACCCCGTTCAATTTCGAGGGGGCCCATCGGAAGAAAGTCGCGCGAGAGGGGGTCGAGGGCTTGCGCGGGCAGGTTGATGCAATTGTGGTCATACCGAACGAGAAGCTGGTGAGCCTCGCCGACGAATACGCCACCTGCGACGAGATGTTCCGTTGTTCCGACGAGGTGCTTATCGGAGCAGTATGCTCCATGGCCGATGTGGTTCAGAATCCGGCGACGCATCATATCGATTTCGCCGATGTCTGCGCCGTTATGGGCGGCATGGGAGAGGCGATGATCGGCGTCGGGACGGCGGCGGGGGACAGTGCGGCGGTCGCCGCGGTGCGCGAAGCGCTCGGCAACCCGCTTTTCTCCGATACGAGCATTCGCGGTGCCCGGCGCGCGCTTCTCCATTTCACCGCGCCGCCACGGTTCCCCATGAGGGAGATGGTCGCCGCATGCCAGTCCGTTTCGGAACAGCTGCGCGAGGACCCGCTCTTTATTTGGGGCATACGCTATGACGAGTCTCGCGATACGGTGCAGGCGCTCATCGTCGCGGAAGCGGCGGCCTCCGGAGGCGCGACGCAGACCCCTCGCCTCCAGAGCGTGACGGCCGATTCGCAAAGTCTCCTGTTCGAGATGGCGGCGGCGAAAGAACCGCGGCCGGCGGCGAAGAAGCCGGCGAAACCGGAGCCGGTCGTCCCGCAGCCGCCTGCCGTCGCCGCTCCGCCTCGTGAAACGGAGGCGCCGGTGTCCGTGCCGCATACGATCACGGCGCCTGCCGGTGAGGCGAAGGCGCGTTTCAGGGACCATGACCCGGTGACGACGAAGGTAGATCTTTCCGAGAAAGTCCTTTTTCAGCTTCCCGGCCATGTGAACGACGCCGACCTCGACGACCCGTCCGTGCCGGCCGTGGTGCGTCAACAGATGCGCGCTCAACGCGCGAAAGAGGCGGCGAAACAGCAGGAGCAGCGCGGAGCGGCGGCCGTGCCGGAGACGCGTTCCGCCCCGCTGCGTGCCGAGGAACGGCAGATGGAGAAGATCGCCGTTTCGGGCAAGGGCAAAAGCGAGAAAGAGAACGGGCTCCCGTGAGATCCGGCGCGATCGCCTATCTTTTTCCCGACGGGCGCCGGACCGCCCTT
>CAYNMQ010000082.1:0-7047 GCA_964398245.1 uncultured Spirochaetales bacterium
TATACGGGCGACGGCAAGGGGAAGACGACGGCGGCACTCGGTCTTGCCGTGCGCGCGCTCGGCGCTGGCAAGAAGGTCTTCATCGCCCAGTTCGTCAAGGGGATGCGTTACAGCGAACTGAACCTGCTCGAAAAACTCGGCGGCATTGTCGTCAAACAGTACGGCCGCGACTGCTTCATCGTCAAAAAACCGCAACAGGAGGACATCACGCTTGCCCGGGAAGGGCTCGCCGAGGTGACCGCCGTGTTGAAAGAGGGGAACTATGATCTCGTGATACTCGACGAGGCCTGCATCGCGCTCCACTATGATCTTTTTACTCTCGATGATCTGCTCGCCGCCATTAACGGCCGTGCGCCGCAGGTCGAAGTGGTCATCACCGGCCGATACGCGCCGCAGGAGCTTCTCGAGGCGGCCGACCTCGTCACCGAGATGCACGAGGTGAAACACAACAATCAGAAAGGCGTTCAAGCCCGCGAGGGGATAGAGAAGTAGCAAAGTTAGGAAGAGGGGTTCTTCTGTCGCTCGTCTTTCTCTCGTGTGAAAGATGCTTTTTCTTGAGGTTCCTCGTTTGGCTCCCCGGCAGCGAGAGGGAAGCGAAAACAGAATACGGATCCTTTACCGGGAGCGCTTTTCACCGTGATCGTTCCTCCCATCTGCTGTGCCAATTCATAGGCGATCGCTAGTCCGAGCCCGGTCCCTTTTCGGAGCGTGGTCGATGCGTTGAGAGAGAAACGAGAGAAGAGGCGCACCTGTTCCTCGGGCGTTATGCCGATGCCGGTGTCGGCAACCTCAATGGACACCACGCGATCATTTGCTGGCGAGTCGTCATAAGAAAGCGAGAACGATACGGCTCCCCGGTCGGTGTATTTCACGGCGTTGCTGAGCAGGTTGGCGACGACGCGAAGGACTTTCATGAGGTTTTTTCTCATCGGTAGGGTCCCTTCCGGCGGGAGGTGATTCTCGAAGAGAAGCCCTTTCTTCGATGCTTCGACGGCGAATTGATCGAGAAGCGGCGCGAGTTCCCGCACCAGATCGAATGGTTTGTTATGCTCCGGAGCGGCTTCGGGACCTACCATCGCCTCGGCGAGGATCTCTTCGACGATACGGCTCATGCGCACGGTGATATCGCGTATCTTCTCTCCCATACGATGTCTTTCCTGCGGATCGTGTGAGACGAGGAGCAGGTCGCTTGCTAAAAGGAGGCCGGTAAGCGGGGAACGAAGTTCATGACTGATATCGGCGATGAGACGGTCCTTCTGGCGGCTTGTCTCTTCTGCGTTTTTTTGGGCCGCTTCGGCACGGCGTATCATCTCGCGGACATCTTTGTGCATGGCGTGTATCGCGGTGAAAAGATCGAAAAAGGGATCGTCTCTCGGGATGTCGTACCCTTTCATCTCAAATGATTCGTCCCAGGTGACGCGCCCGATCAGGTCGATAATCTGCGCAAAACGCTCACGGTAGAGCGGTGGAAGTGAAGGGTGCAGAGGCTCTCCTGTCGGCAAGAGTTCTTTCCCTTGCGTGGGATCGATGGAACGAGCCAGCATCAGTGCATTCTCGACCGTCGGAGCCGTTAGGATGGAAACGGAGGGAGACAGCACGGCAAGGATCTTGCCGACGATGTTGACGAAGGGCGAACCACCGACGCCGATCACCGTAAGACCGTGCCATTCCGAGAAGGTCTTTTTCAAAAGGCGCTTCGAATAGACCGATCCGCCGGTCACCTTCGATATCTCGTTGATGATGATGAATCGGTCGAGCCCGAACCGCGCCTTTAACTCGTGTCGTATCTTGCCGAAGAAGGAGGTCATCCGGACAGTCGACTCATCGTCCACATAACCTTCCTGTGTAAGGAGGAAGATAGCTCCTTCCATATGACGAATGGTGCACCGATAGGTCCCGGCGGGGTGACGGTACTCAAGAAGATCGGTGTCGAAACCGAGCGTTCGCAGGGAAACGGGGGAGTCAGTTCTCAAGTCGGTTCTCCAAGACATACACAAAATATATTACCATGCGAGGAGCACCTCTGTAAAGGAAACCCGGGCATCTCTTGACTAACTGCGATACGCAGGGTTTAGTATGCTATCGTGAAAAGGAGGTTTTCCCATGTCATCTCCCAAAGAAACGACGGTAGAACAACGACTTCTCAAGCGGCTTTCGGGCCTGCCTCGCCGCGCCGCCGAACTGCTGTGCGCCGACCCCGAACTGAAGGCCCTGCAGGAATACGCCAACACCGTCTCGATAACGCGGCTCAACTTCAACGACCACGGCCCGGTCCACGCGCGAACCGTCGCGGTGAACGCGATGAAACTCTTCGACCTGCTCGAGGCGGCTGGCATCGAGTTTAACCTCGCGCAGGAGAAGGTCGGCGACACCGAGATGAGCCGCGTCGCCGTCCTTTGTGCCGCCCTCATGCACGACATCGGCATGTCGGTCGGCCGCGAGGACCACGAACACACCGCGCTTCTGTTCGCCGTGCCGATACTCGACCGCATCCTCGGGAAGCTCTATCCCGACGACCTCAACAAGCGGGTCGTCGTCCGGTCGCTTGCCGTCGAAGGGATCGTCGGCCACATGGCGCACCAGAAGGTTCACTCGCTCGAGGCGGGCGTCGTACTCGTCGCCGACGGACTCGACATGAAGAAGGGGCGATCGCGCATCCCGATGCTCATAAGTCCCGGCGCGAAGGTCGGCGACATTCACCAGTATTCTTCCTCGGCGATAGAAGAGGTCCGTATCGAGAAAGGAGAAGAGCACCCCATCCGCATCTCTGTCACCATGAGTGAATCGGTCGGCTTCTTTCAGGTCGAGGCGGTGCTCATCACCAAGATAGAGGCGAGTTCGGTGAAACCCTACATCGAACTCTACGCCGGAAAGGCTGGCATCGAGCCGCGGCGGTATCTGTAGGCGACATTTTCCGGAATTTCCCCGTTTTTTCTGGAAAAATCGCCGGCGGGGGTTATCGTAAAGGCGGATTCCAGGGTTTTTCGCTTCATAACAAAGGAGTATCCCGATGAAAAAGATCATGTGCCTCATGGCGGCAGCATTTCTGCTCATTGCGTGCAATGAAAGCAAGCAAAAGCCGGTGAGCGACGAAACCGTGACCGACGGGGACGGCATCGCGGTCGGCGACGGCGATGAACCGATCGGCGACGGGTTGCTTCCCGACGGGGACGAACTTGTCGGCGACGAACTGCTTCCCGACACCGACGAGCTCCTTCCGCCCGGATGCGGCAACGGGGTCATCGAGGAAGGAGAGACCTGCGACGGTCCGGCCGAGTGTGCCGAGATAGATCCCGAGCGCTACATCAGCGGGACCGCCGAATGCATCGAAAATTGTACCCGCTACAACACGACCTACTGCATTCGTTCCTGCGAGGATGGCCAGTTGCGCTGTAATGCCAATGTCATCGAGGAGTGCTACGGAAACGAATGGTCGGCGATAGAGGATTGCTCTGATGGCGATCTCAAGTGTTTCAGCAGCATGGGGAACACCGAATGCCGTGCGCTGGGAGAATACATCGCCTGCAACGAGATATACCAGTGCTACCGGACCTGCGACTGGGACGAGACCTGCATCGCCGAATGCATTGCGGCGGGCGGCCCCAACTCGCAGGCGCTCTTCGCGCCTCTGCAGGAGTGCATCGAGGAGAACTGCGAAGATGTCCCGATGACGCAACTGGGTCAGTGCGTCAATGTCTTCTGTCGCCCCCTGTATCAAGCCTGCCGCAACGACGAAGGTATCGTCTGCGGGAACGGCGTGACCGAACCGGGCGAGGAGTGCGACGACGGCAACATCTCGGCGGGTGACGGATGCGCCGCCGACTGTACCTCCGAGACGCCGGGGGTCTGTGGCAACGGAATACTCGAAAGCCCCGAGAAGTGCGATGATGGTAACGATGCCGCCGGCGACGGTTGCGCTCCCGATTGTCTCATCGAATACGGCGAACGCTTCGACTTCGCCGGCCCGGACTATGAGGGGGACATCGTGATGGCGATCAATATCTCTCCGAACGGCGATACCCAGTCGGCGACCGGCACGCTGCCGGCCCTTTTCCTGCGTCGTGTCGCGACGCCAGCGACTTCGGCGACCGGACTCAACCTCTTTATTGACCCACACTTTGGTGTCCCCGAAGGGGTAACCAGTGCCGCCCTTTTCGAACCGACCCTCCTGCTTGCGCCGGCCGTTGGTGACAAGCAGACCTTCTATGTGGCGGGGGACTCGGGCTACACACAGGTCGCGGCGACGCTCGTCAAACTGGGCGAACATGTGCAGATATGGCTTGCCGACGCAGAGTCCGATTGGGCGACCGAGCAGGAACTGACCGATATCGCCTCCGAGTTCGACACCGTCATCTACCCGATCGTCACGACGAACTTCTATGAGCCGAGCGATGTGAATCAGGACGGTACGATCACGCTTCTGTTCACCGATCTCGGCGAGACGATGGCCGGCTACTTCAGCCCGGGCGCCCTTTACGCCAAGAGCAGGTATCCCCAATCGAACGAGCGCGACATGATCTTCGTGAGCACGCGCAACAGCCTCGACAAAGCGGGCGCCTACGCGGTGATAACCCACGAGTTCCAGCATCTGGTCAACAACAACCGCAATGTCCTTCTCGAGGGCGACATGCAGGGGGCGAACGATATGGGGAACCTCTGGATAAACGAGGGGCTCTCGATGGCGGCGATGCACCTCTACAACGGGGCGCAGAACGAGTGGCTCGTCGTCTACAACTCGCTCGCCACCATTGCCGAAGGACAGTCGCTTACCTACTGGGAGTACAATGACAATGTGCGGGTCTATGGCAACTACGCGCTCGCGTACCTCTTTTTCCAGTATCTCTATGCGCAAGGTGGTAAGGAAGCGCTCATGTTCCGCGAGATCATCGAAAGCGCGAACAACAACTACCTCTGTGTCGAAGAAGCGATAAAGAAGCATGTGGCGCCCGGTCTCACGATGAGCGATTTCACCGTCAATTGGCGTATCGCGCTCCTTCTCAACGAGGCGACCGGCCCCTTCGGTTTCGCGGGAGAGGAATTCACCCTTGAGCCACGCCTCTACACCGGCACCGGAACGACCCTCCGCGGCACCGGCGCCATCTTCCGCGAGGTGTCGGCTACTTTCACCGAGCCGTCGGACAAGGGGCCGCTTACCCGCTATGTGGGTATCACCACGAAGTGACCCGTGCGCATCCTCGTTGACGCCGACGCCTGTCCCGGACCGGTGAGGGAGGTCCTCTTCCGTGCCTCGGCGCGACGGTCCGTCCCCGTGGTGCTCGTTTCCAACCGCTGGCCCGACCCGCCGAGAAGCGACCTTGTCACCGCCGTCGTCGTGCCGCAGGGTCCCGATGTCGCCGACGATCGCATCGTCGAGATGAGCGCTCTGGGTGACATCGTCGTCTCCGCGGACATACCGCTCGCCGACCGCGTCATCGCGAAGGGGGCGTTAGTCATCACGCCGAAGGGACACCTCTTGAGCGCGTCGAACATCGGGGAACGGCTATCCCTGCGCAATGTGATGGACGAGATGCGCGGCGCCGGCGTCGCTACCGGCGGCCCCGCCCCTTTTTCGCCCAAGGACAAACAGCGTTTTGCGGCGGCGTTGGACCGTCTGTTGGCAAAGTCATAAAAAAAAGGCGTCCCGCCGGGACGCCTTTAGGGTTTGGGAACTGTCGTTCCTTTACTGAAGCGGTTTCACGACCTCGATGACCTCGGGAAGATCCATGCCGAGTTCCTTGAGCCACGCGATCGTCGGTATGCCGTTGCTGTTCCAACCACGCCGCTTGTAGACGGCATCGAGCAGTTTTTCGTAGCGCTCGATGCGGTACTTGCGGTGCGCCGCCATCTTCTCTTCGGTACTCATCTTGGCGACCGCTTCGGGCTTCATCCCCATCCATTCGACGAGCTGTTTGTCGTAACGCTCCTGCCGTGACTCGTACTCGCGCTTGGTCACCGGACCGCAGGCGCGGTAGGGCTGGGCGTCGTGTTTGCGGGTGCCGTAGCCGCGCCGGATGTTGAAGACACGCTGGAAGTTGTAGACACGCGCCGACTGACGGATGAGTTCCTCTTTGTCTATGTTCTTGCCGGTCACCGCGTTGAAGACGGTCACATAGTTGTCCACATGTTCGGGAACCTTGGCCGCCTCCTGTGGCGCGTACTTCTTGTTGTCGGCCGGCTCCACATCGTTCCACGGCAGTTTGCAGAAGCCACAGAGACCGAACCATGTCCGGAACTTCGGGAAGTAGTAGAGCGCCTCGGCCTTGTCTTCGAATGAGGGTATCTGGTTGTTGACCATGTCCATGAAGATGAGCCACGCCTCGTCGTGCTGGGGCCCTTTGTTGGTCATCGCGTAGCCACCCTGCTGAGCGAGCGATTCCTTCGACATGTACTGTGAGTATTCGAGACCCTTGTTTTCCATGGCGATGTCGTTCAGGAACTGCGGGTCGCCCCATCCCTGTTCGATGAAGTGGTTCTTCATCCAGCGAACGCCGCGTCCCGCTATCTTGCCGAATCCTTCGCCGCGCGCGACTTGGTGGATAAGTTCGAGCGCCGCTGCCGAATTGCCGAAACGCAGTTCAAGCCCGCCGGTCCGTTCCTTGTTCAAAACGCCTGCCTCATAGCATTCCATGGCAAAGGCGGTGACGGTGCCCATCGTTATTGTGCAGATGCCGTAGGTGTCGCAGTAGAAGTTCGCTTCGATGATGTGGTAGGGGTCGTAAATGCCGCAGTTCGATCCGAGTCCTGCCGCCGTCTCGTATTCGGGGCCGTCAACGATGACCTTCTGGCCCTTGTAGGGGCCCGTCTTGAGCTCGAAGCCATCAACCGCCTTGCAGCAGGACATCGCGCATCCGAACCAGCAGCCGTCGAGATCGCGCCACTTGCGGTTGAAGAGGTTTTTGAAGACATTCGAGTGTATCTTGTTGATGTCGGCCCCGATGTCCGCCCCGCGCCCGAACTGGAAGTTGCAGGTGGGAAGGAGATCGTAGGCGTCCATGATCTCGACTAGGTGTGCGGTTCCCTTGTCGCGCTTTTCGCACTGGTGGGCGG
>CAYNMQ010000082.1:7057-8621 GCA_964398245.1 uncultured Spirochaetales bacterium
GAAGCGCTGGCCGCGATCGATGATCTTCGCGAGGTCGGCGACATTGTTGAGGTTCGGTGTGATGCCCTCTATCTTGCACACAAGCGCAAGTACTTTCTTGTCGCGGAACACGGTGCCGAGACCGCCGCGGCCCGCCTGCTTGAGGCGCGTGACCTTGCGGCGTGGATCGTAGAAGCTGAAGTTAAGCATACCGATCCACGAGTGCTCGGCGGCGCTGCCGGACGAGACCACCGCCACATTCACTTTGTCCTTTTCATCCTTGGCGAACCGCTCGGTGAGATGTTCGGCGAGCAGGTGGCTGTCGCGGGGAAGCGAGGGATCGGCCTTCTCTATCGTCACCGTATGATTCGGTCCGTCAATGACGACGATGACCTCGTCCTTTGCCTTGCCTTGGAGTTCGAGCGCGTCGAAACCGGCGAATTTCATGTAGGGGCCGAAATAACCGCCGACATTGCTGTCCATCACGCTATCTGTTTGTGGCGAAATGGAGACGAGAAGCGATTTACCGGCCCCCGAGTACTGGGTGATGCCGGCGCAGGGACCGGGACTGATGACGATCTCGTTCTCGGGATCGTTCCATTTCGTGTTCGGCCGTGTGGCGTCCCAGAGCAGTTTCAGGCCGAAGCCCTTGCCGCCGACGAATTTGTCCTTCATCAGCGCGGTCACCGGCTTTTCGGTGACGGTGTTGGTCGAAAGATCGATGTGGAGGGTGCGGTCGTTGTAGCCTTTGTCGATGCGGCCGGGCTTGTATTCCCAGCGCGTGACCCGCTTGTGGGCCGCCTTCATCTCGCCGATGTTCATGCCGTGCTCCATAAAAGTAGAGGTTGCTCGTCCATCACGCCGTCGAGTATATGGGGCGATTCTCGCTTTTTCAAGGATTTTATGTCGCCATCCCTTCACCTCTTGCAAAAAGGCCCTCCTCGTGGTAAGAGGAACACCGTCGTTCTTTTACATCAACTCTCCGAGCCCGGGTTCCTGTAGCCGATGTCGGTATGGATACCGGGACGACAGGGTATGGGGCGAAAGGCCCATGCCTCCCTTTTGGAAAGGAGGAATTCCATGACCAACGCGATCTTCAAACTACCGGAGTCCTACAACGAACCGGTTCACAGCTATGCCCCCGGCACTAAAGAAAAAGCACTGCTGAAAGCGGAACTGAAGAAACAGTTCGAAGAGCGCATCGACATCCCGCTTATCATCGGCGGGAAAGAGATCCGAACCGGAAAGACCCGGAAGGTCGTTTGTCCCCACGATCACCGGCATGTTCTCGCGGTCTGCCACGAGGCCGGGGAGGCCGAAGTACGCAGGGCGATCGAAACGGCGCTGGCCGCCAAACAACAATGGGAGAACACCCCGTGGGAGGACCGCGCGGCGGTGTTCCTTCGGGCGGCTAGTCTCATCTCGGTGAAGTATCGCTATATTCTCAACGCGGCGACGATGCTTGGCCAGTCGAAGAGCTGTTATCAGGCCGAGATAGACGCGACCTGCGAAACGACCGATTTCTACCGCTACAATGTCAAGTTCATGGAGCAGATCTACCGCATCCAGCCGATATCGGACCACC
>CAYNMQ010000083.1:0-8597 GCA_964398245.1 uncultured Spirochaetales bacterium
GGATAATCTTCATCGGGGCGACGACCGAGAACCCGTCGTTCTATGTCAACAACGCGCTTCTTTCGCGGACACGGGCGATGCGGTTCGAGCCGATCGGGATCACCGATATCATCACTGTCCTGAAGCGGGGTCTCAAGTATCTCTCGGCAACAGCGGAAGAGAAAGTACTCGAGGCGATCGCCGACGAGGCGCAGGGGGACCTGCGGATAGCGCTTTCCATCCTCGAATCGGCTTTCTACCTCTCCGAAGACAGGAACATATCGTGGGAGACGGCGCGCAAGGTGCTCTTGAACCCCGACAAGTACGACAAGAAGGGCGACTACCACTACCGGCTGATATCGGCCTTCATCAAGAGTCTGCGCGGCTCCGACCCCGATGCGGCACTCTACTACCTCGTCCGGATGCTCGATGCGGGCGACGATCCGCTGTTCCTCCTGCGCCGGATGATCATCTTTGCGTCAGAGGACATCGGGAACGCCGATCCGCGGGCGATCGAGGTAGCGGTCGCGGCGCTCCACGCGTTCCGCCATGTTGGCCTGCCGGAAGGGGAACTGATCCTCGCGCAGTGCGTGACCTATCTCGCCACCGCGCCCAAGTCGAATGCGTCGTACCTTGCCATCAAGAAGGCAAAGGCCTTTGTACGCGAGCACCCCGACCTCAAGCCGCCGCAGTATCTCATCAACACCGTCTCGCTTGCGCCGGAAGAGGAAGGAGGCGATTACCAGTATCCGCACGATTTCCCCGGCCACTGGGTTGATGTCCGGTATTTTCCTGAAGGGGTCGAGCCGCCGAAGTTCTACGAGCCGACCGACATCGGCTACGAGGGAAAACTCAAGGCCTACTGGGAGAAACTCAAGAAGGCGGTGAGAGGCGGCGGTAAAGTGCCGCCTGAGTGAAGTCAGAGAAGCCGTTTTATTGCGGCAAGTAGTCCCTGCACATCTGCTTCGGTCGTGTTGAAGTGGCACATGAGGCGCGCGATGGGGACTGTCTCATCCCAGAGATAGAAGAAGTACTCTTTCTGCAGAGGCTCGACGAGGTGGCGCGGCATCTTCACGAAGACGCCGTTCGCCTGAGTCGGCCAGACGATCTCGAAGCCGGGGAGTCGGGAGATCTCATGGGAGAGTTTCTGTGCCATGGCGTTCGCATGGCGAGCGTTTGCGAGCCAGAGGTCGTCCTCGAGGTAAGCCTCGAACTGGGCGGCGAGGTACCTCATCTTCGAGGCGAGTTGGAGCGACTGTTTGCGCAGGAAAGGGATTTCGTGGGCGAGAGCGGGATCCCGAACGATGAGCGCCTCGGCTCCCATGAGGCCGTTCTTGGTGCCGCCGAACGAGATGAGGTCGGCGCCGGCTGCCGCTTCTTCGAGCGATATACCGAGAAATGCCGCCGCGTTGGCGAGGCGCGCTCCGTCAATGTGGAGAAGAAGACGGCGTTCATGACAAAAGTCAGCGAGGGCGCGCAGTTCCTCCGGTGTGTAGCAGGTGCCGAGTTCGGTTGCCTGAGATACCGAGACGAGGCGTGGCTGGACGCGGTGTTCATCGCCGCGGCCGCCGAGGCGGCGGGCAACGAGTTCGGGGGTCAGTTTCCCGTCAGCGGTCGGCATGGTGAGGAGTTTTACCCCGGCGACCCACTCGGGAGCGCCGCACTCGTCGGTGTTGAGGTGCGCCGTCTCGGCGCAGATGACCCCTTCGTAAGGGCGGCAAGCGGCGCGGAGCGCGAGCACATTCGCCGCGGTGCCGGTAAAAAGAAAGAAGCACTGGGTGTGCGGCCCGAAGAGGTGGGCGGCCCGTTCGGCGACCCGAATGGTGTGGTCGTCGTGGCCGTAGGCATGGGCGTCTCCTTCGTTCACCCGTTGCAAGGCCGCGAACACGGCAGGATGAACGCCGGCATGGTTGTCGGAACCGAAACTGCGTGCAGGCATATTCTTCTCCTTTGAACCGTCCGCCCTCCATACTACCGGCGCTTTGCCGAAAGACAAGGATGGTCGTTTCTTCACTGCGCCAAAATCTCCTTGCTTTTTCCCGTCTTCTCGCTATGATGCCTTTTCGTTTTGAGTGTATGGCATAAGGAGAGGCCCATGAAGAAAGGCATCCATCCGAAGTTGAACCTCATCACGATCTCCTGTTCGTGTGGGAACAAGTTCCAGACGATGTCAACGAAAGATGGCGATTACAGCGTCGAAATATGCTCGGCGTGCCACCCCTTCTATAGCGGCAAGCAGAAGATCGTTGACACCGCCGGTCGCATCGAGAAATTCAAGCAGAAGTACAAGAAGGCCGATTATTCCGCCAAGAAGTAGGTGGCCGGTGTCGTTCCGCTTTCTTTCCTGCGGACATCTCGTGCTTGTGGCGCGATAGCGCGTTTTCTTTCGAACAACTCAACTCGGAGCGTATATGAATACCGAACGAGAGGTTCCCGGCAAGCGGATCCTTAACGCCGGTGGTCAGGCGGTCATCGAAGGGGTCATGATGCGTACCCCTGATTATTTCGTCATCGCGGTCCGTAAACCGGACGGCACCATCAAGGTGAAGAGCCGGCGCTGGGAGAATGTGTTCCCTCGGGTCGTCAAAAAGCCGCTTCTGCGCGGCATGTTCGTCCTTTACGAGGCGATGCACAACGGCCTGCAGGCCATCACTTGGTCGGCGAACGAGACGGTGGAGGAGGGGAAGGAGCACGAAAAACTCACCCGGACCGGCACCGTGCTCACCATCCTTGCCGCGTTCGCCTTGGCGATGCTTCTCTTCGTCGCGCTGCCCCACGGGATCGCCTATGTGCTTCAGTGGCTCATGGCTGGCGAGGCCTCCGTGAATTCGTTCCTCTTTCATGCGCTCGACGGCGTCGTCAAGATAGCGATCTTCACCCTCTACCTCTGGGGGATCGCCAAGATGCCGGAGGTGAAACGTCTCTTTGCCTACCATGGGGCGGAGCATAAGGCGATACGGACTTGGGAGGCGCGCGAGGATCTGACGCTCGAGAACGCGCGGAAGCACACGACGCGCCATCCGCGGTGCGGCACCAGTTTCATGATCACCGTCATCGTGCTCTCGATATTCATCTTCACCGTCGTGTTCGCCTTCATGCCGCCGCTTACCGGCTCGAAGTTCCTCGACAACCTGCTCTATATCCTCATCAAGATAGCGCTCGTCTTCCCGATCGGCGGTGTCAGCTACGAACTCCAGCGCCTCGCCGATCGCTTCCCCCGAAGCCGAGTGCTCGGCCTGCTCATCGCGCCGGGTATCTGGTATCAGGGCATCACGACGAGCGAGCCGCCTGACGATGTGCTCGAAATAGGGCTCGTCGCTCTTGCGAAGGCGCTCGATCTTCAGGAACGGAACGCGTCGTTGCCTTCCGAAGGGGTGGAGGAGCAGTTCGCCGACTTCGCCGCCTTCCGCGCCGCTTTCTCCGGGAACATGCCTTCTCCGACAGAGGTGTCGCCGTGCTCGACGAAGTAAGGAAGAAGCTCGACGAGATCTGCGAGAGACACCGCACGATGGAGCGCGACCTCTCCGATCCGACGGTCGTCTCCGATCTCAGGCGATTCAAGAAACTCTCGCAGGAGTATGCGCGGCTCAAGGAGATAGTCGCGAAGTACGGCGCATGGAAGAAGGTCACGGAGGAGATAACCGGGCACCGGGAGATACTGCGCCACGAGAAGGATCCGGAGATAACGGCGCTCGCCGGGGAGGAACTCCCCGAACTCGAAAAGGAGATCGCGGCGCTCGAGGAGGAGTTGCGGGTCCTCCTGCTTCCCCGCGACCCGATGGACGAGAAGAACGCCATCCTCGAGATCCGCGCCGGCACCGGCGGCGACGAAGCGGCGCTCTTTGCGGCCGACCTGTTCCGCATGTACAGCCGCTATGCCGAGGAGAAACGGTGGACGGTGGAGATCCTGTCGGTGAGCGGACAGGAGGGGGGCGGCTACAAGGAGATCGTGGCCGCCGTGCGCGGCGCCGGCGTCTATGGCAAGTTGCGCTACGAGGGCGGCGTGCACCGGGTCCAGCGGGTTCCCGTCACCGAGGCGCAGGGCCGCATCCACACCTCGGCGGCGACCGTCGCGGTGCTTCCCGAGGCGGACGAGGTGGACGACATCGAGATAGACGAGAAGGACCTCAAGATAGACACCTATCGCTCAGGCGGCGCCGGCGGTCAGCATGTCAACAAGACCGACTCGGCGGTGCGCATCACCCACATCCCCACGGGGATCGTCGTCGCGATGCAGGAGGAACGCTCGCAGATACAGAACCGCATCCGGGCGATGGCGCTCCTCAAGTCGCGCCTTCTGCAGGCCGAGATCGAGAAACGCGAGCGGGAACTGGCCAGTCAGCGCAAGTCGCTCGTCGGGTCGGGTGACCGGAGCGAGAAGATACGCACCTACAATTTTCCGCAGAACCGGTGCACCGATCACCGCATCGGGCTCACCCTCTATCGGCTTGGTGAGGTCATGGACGGCAACCTCGATCTCGTCATCGAGCCGCTCATCAGTTGGCAGAACGCCGAACGGCTCAAGGAGTCGCTCGAGGGATGAGCGTCGGCGCCTTTACCGTCCGCCGCTGTCTTGCCGAGGGGACGCGCCTTCTGGCCGACGCGAGCGCGACGGCACGGCTCGATGCCGAAGTACTGCTCGCCGCGGCGCTCGGCGTCACACGCGAGCATCTCGTCGCCGCAGGGGAAGAAGCGGTCCCCGATGAGGTCAGAGAACGCTTCTTTTCGTTCATTGAACGGCGCCGGGCGCAGGAACCGGTCGCCTATATCATCGGGCGCAAGTATTTCTTTGAGGACCCGTTCATCGTTGACCCGCGTGTTCTCATCCCGCGACCCGACAGCGAGGTCGTCGTCAAGGAGGCGATCCGCCGTCTCCGGTACCGCACCGACGCGGTGATCCTCGACATTTGCTGCGGGAGCGGGTGCATCGGCCTTTCGATCCTCCGGTTCGCCGGAGCGCGGCTTACTCTTGCCGACCTGTCGCCGGAAGCACTTGAAGTCGCTCGGATGAACGCCGAGCGGATCATGCCGCACCGTCTTGAAGACATCTCGTTCGTGGCGGGCGATCTGTTCGCGCACCTTGGCGGACCCTTCGACCTCATCACCGCGAACCCGCCGTCCCTTAAGAACGCCGCGGGGGACGGCCTTGCCGGAACGCCGGGTGCCTATGAGCCGCGCATGGCGCTCGACGGCGGTCCCGACGGCTTCTTCGTGTCGCGCCGCATTCTCGCCGAAGCGCACCGCTTCCTCAAGCCGGGCGGATACCTGCTCATGGAACTCGGGTTCCTCGGCGCACCGATGGCGCGAACCGCGCAGACGGAACTATCTTTGGTTGATGTTGTGAAAGATTACAACGGCGTCGAGCGGGTAGGGGTCCTTACTTCTGCGCGTTGAATATCTCTTTGATGGAGCCGATGCTCGAGAGGACGCCGGTCGCCTCGTAGGGGAGGAAGACGACCTTGTCCTTCTCGCCTTCGGCGATGTTGCGGAGCGCCTCGATGTACTTGAGCGCGACGAGGTAGCCGGCGGGATCCATCTTGGTCGTCTTGAGCGCCTCGGCGACGAGTCTGACCGCCTGCGCCTCGGCCTCGGCGATGCGGATCTTCGCTTGCGCCTCGCCTTCGGCCTTGAGGATGCGCGCCTGCTTGTCGCCGTCTGCTTGGTTGATCTCCTTCTGCCGGTAGCCTTCCGATTCGAGGATGCGGGCCGACTTCTCGCCGTCGGCGGTCAGTATCACGGCGCGGCGATCGCGCTCGGCGCGCATCTGCTTCTCCATCGCCTCGCGGATGTCGTGCGGCGGCTGGATGTCCTGTAGCGCGACGCGATTGACCTTGACGCCCCACTTGTCGGTCGCCTCGTCGAGGATGTCGCGGAGTTTGTGGTTTATCTTGTCGCGGCTCGAGAGCGTCTCGTCGAGGTCCATCTCGCCGATGACATTACGAAGCGTCGTCTTGGTCAGCTTCTCGATCGCGTCGGGAAGATTCTGGATCTCATAGACCGCCTTCATCGGGTGGGTGATCTGGTAGTAGATGATGGCGTCTATCTCGATGACGACATTGTCCTTGGTGATGACATTCTGGCGCGGGAAGTCGTAGACCGCTTCACGCAGGTCGATGAGCGTTATCTTGCGTATCTCGACGAGGGAGCGGCCGTCGAAGGTCTTGCGCATGACCTTCCAGTCCATCTCGCGCGGCTTGTCGATGATGGGAACGATGAAGTTGATGCCGCTCGTGAGCGTCTCATGGTAGCGGCCGAGCCGTTCGATGATCATCGTGTGCGCTTGCGGCACGATGCGGATGCCTTTCGCGCCGATGACGATGACGAGAACGACGAGAACGATGAGAATGAAACCGATGGTACCCATAGATGCCTCCCTGATTGGTGTCCGTTATGACTGAACTTTCCTTACCGTGACTTTGGCGCCGTCCACGGCGACGATCTCGACGACGGCGTCCTTCTCGATGACGCTCTCGTCGGCCGAGAGCGCCTTCCAGTCCTCGCCACCGATGAGTTTGACGCGCCCTTTCGAGTTAAGCGGATCTATCGTCTCGATGACCTTCGCCTTTTTCCCGATGAGGGCGTCGACATTGGTCGCGACCTCGGCCTGTTTTTTGAAGAAGTACTTCTTGGCAAGCGGACGGATGTAGATGTAGGTGAGCGTCGTCGCAGCGGCGAATACGAGCAGTTGAATGTTGAGGGTGTCGGTGATGAGCGCCGCAGGCACGGTGCAGAGAGCGCCGATGGCGAAGGTCGCGATGAAGAAGCCGGAGGTGAATATCTCGATGATGAAGAGAACCACGGCGGCGACCGTCCAGAACTGCCATGTGTTGACGACGATGTTCCCGAACGACTCCATAGAAAGCCTCCGCAATTAGATGGATCGAGCGGATTATAGGCAGTGGAGAAGGACAAAGCAAATTTTGTTGTTATGAAAAAAGGAGAGAGGTGAGATCTTAGACGATGCCGGCCGCGTACATGGCGTTGGCCACTTTCACGAAGCCGGCGATGTTGGCGCCAGCCGCGTAGTTGTCGGGCTTGAACCCGTAGGTCTCGGCCGCGTCGCGACAGGAGGCATGGATGCGACGCATGATGTCGTGCAGTTTCGCATCGACCTCTTCGCGGCTCCACGAGAGGCGCATGCTGTTCTGCGACATCTCGAGACCCGAGGTGGCAACGCCGCCGGCGTTCGCCGCCTTGGCGGGACCGTAGAGGACATTGTTCTCGAGATAGACATCGATCGCTTCGGGGGTCGAGGGCATGTTGGCGCCTTCGGAGACGCAGAAACAGCCGTTCTTGACGAGCGCGACCGCGTGTTCCTTGTTGATCTCGTTCTGGGTCGCCGAGGGGAACGCGACATCAACCTTGATGTTCTGTTCCTTGATGACATCCCACACCGACTTGCCGGCGTAGTACTTGGCGTTCGGATACTTCTCGGCATACTCCTTGATGCGCCCGCGGCGGTTGTTCTTGAGGTCCATGAGGAACTGCCAGCGGTCGCCTTTGATCCCTTCCATGTCGACGATGGTGCCGTCGGAGTCGCTCATGGTGATGCACTTGCCGCCGAGTTGATTGACCTTCTCGATGGTGTACTGGGCGACATTGCCGGAGCCGCTCACCGCGACCACCTTGCCGTTGAAGTCCTTCTTGCGGGTCGCGAGCATCTCGGCCGCAAAGTAGGTGGCGCCGTAGCCGGTCGCTTCGGGACGGATGAGCGATCCGCCGTAGGAGAGACCTTTGCCGGTCAGCACGCCGGTGTGTTCCCGCACGATCTTCTTGTAGTAACCATACAAGAAGCCGATCTCGCGGCCGCCCACGCCGATGTCTCCCGCCGGCACATCGGTGTCAGGCCCGATGTAGGTGAAGAGTTCGCGCATGAACGATTGGCAGAAGCGCATGACCTCGTTGTCAGACTTGCCTTTCGGATCGAAATCGGAACCGCCCTTTGCGCCGCCCATCGGGAGCGTGGTGAGCGAGTTCTTGAAGATCTGCTCGAAGCCGAGGAACTTCAGGATGCCGATATTGACGCTGGGGTGGAAGCGGATGCCGCCCTTGTACGGCCCGATGGCGCTGTTGAACTGGACGCGGAAGCCGCGGTTCACCTGCACCCGGCCTTTATCGTCGGTCCAGGCCACGCGGAACATGATCTGGCGCTCCGGTTCGACGACGCGTTCAAGGATGCGGTGATCCTTGTACTTCTTGTGACGCTCGACCACGGGGCCCAGCGTTTCGAGCACTTCACGTGCGGCTTGGAGGAACTCAGGTTCGCCGGCATTGCGGCGCGCCATGACTTCGAGAACTTCTGCAATGTATTCGTTCATATGTTTTTGAGTAGAGCGTATCTCTCATTAGCCATTGCGCAGGCCCAGTTCCAAAGTAGGAGGAGGCCGTCTTACCCGGCGGGGTTTGGGGGTGCCGGACAAGTTCGCGATGGCGGCGCGACCTTTGCCCCACACCCGTCCCGCGACAAGGGAAAACCCGGCGAAAAATCATCTGCGGCGAATAAACTCCCCAATCGCCGCGAGCCTGTCCATGGTCCGCGACATGGCGCTCATTGGCCAACGTAACACGCTTACCATCGTCCGCGCCTCCGTGCCCGGACTCTATCTCGACGGCGGCGC
>CAYNMQ010000084.1:0-6923 GCA_964398245.1 uncultured Spirochaetales bacterium
TGTGTCGCCGACACGCAGGGCAGCATGGGCTATATGATCGAGCAAGGTGTCGTGAATCGGCTCATCAAAAAAGGCATCCGCCCCCGTGTGGCGACCCTCGTGACCCTGATAGAGGTGAACCCCGCAGACCCTGCGTTCACTAAGCCCACAAAACCGGTCGGTCCCTTCTATACGCAAGAAAAGGCTATCGCCCGCATGAAAAGCGGTTGGAAAATGGTGGAGGATGCCGGACGCGGCTACCGGCGCGTCGTTCCCTCGCCGATGCCGCTGCGCCTTGTCAATCCCGAAGCGCTCACGACACTGCTCGACAGCGGATTCACCGTCATCGCGGGCGGCGGCGGCGGCATACCGGTCTACCGTGACAAGACCGGACATCTCACCGGCATAGACGCCGTCATTGACAAAGATCTCGCCTCGGTCATGATCGCCAAGACCATTCAGGCCGACGAGGTGGTCATCCTCACCGGCGTCGAAAAGGTGGCCATCAATTTCAAGTCGGGCAACCCGACTTGGATAGATCGGATGACTGTCCGCGAGGCAAAAGCCTATCTTGCGCAAGGCGAGTTCCCGGCGGGCAGCATGGGCCCCAAGATACAGGCGGCGATAGATTTCGTCGAGGCGTTCCGCGATCGACGCGTCATCATCACGAGCGAGACGAAGCTCGCCGCGGCGCTCGCGGGAAAGACCGGCACCGTCATCGAGAACGGCTAGCCTATGAGCTCCGTCGTCCAGCGCGTTTCGCGCGCATCGGGATCTGTGGACGGCAATGTCATCGGCGAGATCGGGGCGGGTCTTCTTCTGCTTGCGGGCATCGAGAAGGGCGACACGGACAACGACCTTTCCTTCACGGCGCGTAAGGCGACCGAACTGCGCATCTTTCCCGACGATGCGGGCAAGATGAACCGCTCGGTCATCGAGGCCGGCGGCGCGATACTGGCGGTGAGCCAGTTCACGCTTGCGGCCGATATCCGGAAAGGTCGGCGGCCATCGTTCGACACCGCCATGCCACCCGATGAGGCGCAGCCTCTCTTCGACCGCTTCGTGCGCGAACTCTCCTCTCTCGGCGTTCCGGTCGCGACCGGCTCTTTCGGCGACCACATGGAGGTCTCTCTCGTGAACGACGGACCGGTCACCTTCGTCGTCGACAGCCGGAGACGGATCTGATCATTCTTATATATTTTAAGGTATAGGGCGATCGACCGATGAAGTTCTTGACAAGAAACTTTTTGCCGGTAGCGTCGGTCTTAGGTAAATATGTTTTCCTTTTCTTCGGAGGATACGAAATGCGTAGTGTGATGTGCCTTATCACGATGATGCTTCCCCTTTTCTTCTTCGCGTCCTGTGACAACGGTTCGAAGAAGGCGACGAACGACAACGGCGGAGAGACGCCCGACACCTTCGTTCCCGACGACACGGTCACCGACACCGCGACCGGCGACGACATCGTCACCGACGAAACGCCGCTCTCCTGCGGCAACGGCTTCACCGATGCCGGCGAAGCGTGCGACGGCGACGCGAGGGAGTGTTCCCAGATCAATCCCGCCTACACCAGTGGCTGGGCTTCCTGTAAAAGCGACTGTTCCGGCTACGATACGAGCGGTTGCACCCTCGATCCGGATGCCGACATCGTTCCTGACAATGAGCCGACCGACGACGGCACGGTGGAGACCGACGATGAGACGGTCGTTCCCGACAACGACCAATCGACCGGACCGGTCACCTTCGCCAGCACCGTCATCGACGCCGCTCCCGACAAGCCTGCCTTCGTCGGCGCCGAGGATCTCGACGGCGACGGTTACAAGGAACTCATCGTCAGCAAGTTCGCCAACTCCGGACCGACCGGCGCCGGCTATGTCGACATCTACAAGATGGCGACCCCCGGCAATTTCATGGCATGGAACAAGACCCGCGTGCTGGAGAACATAAAATTCCCCGCGGTCACCTCGTACAAAGACATCGACGGTGACGGCGACCTCGACATCATCGTTCCGGGCGGGTTCCTCGCCTGCACCCCCGGCAGTTGCGGCATGATGGCGTGGCTTGAACAGACGCCGGGCGGATGGGTCAACCACACGCTGGTGAGCGGTCAACAGCGTTTCTATCATCATGCCGACTGGGCCGACATCGACGGCGACGGCATCAAGGATCTGGTGGCCTGCGGCGAGGAAAAGGGACTGTTCGGCGATGGCACGACCGAGACCCACTATTTCAAGGGCAATACGACCGCCGACCGTTTCGCAAAAACGCCGGTCAAGATATTCAGCCCCGGCCTCGGATCGGTCCCCTCTCTGCACGACATCGATAACGACGGCGATCTGGATCTCTTTTCGGGCGAATATTTCGGAAGCGCCGGCTCTTTCGCATGGCTCCGCAACAAGGGCGGCAACGGCGGGCAGGAGAGCAACTGGGAGAAGTTCTACATCGACAACCAGCACGGCAAGGCGATCCAGTTCTCATTCATTGAGAACCTCTGCGGCGACGGACAGCTCCGCGCGGTGGGCGCGAACCACACCAACACGATGGACACCCCGACCGATCCGGTCGAAGCGGTTTATCTCTATGAAATACCGGCCGACCCGACCCAGCCGTGGCCATTCACCAAGATATCGGACAACATGCAGTCGCGCAAATCGCCCATGATGGCGCCGCAGGGGGCGCCCGGCGTCTTCGCGTGGGGCGACATCGCCGGCGACAGCGCCATCGACATCATCGTGAGCGGCGACGGCAATCCGAACTTCTTCTGGCTTGAACAGACCGCTCCGTGCCAGTTCACCCAGAAGATATTCGCCGAGAATCTGCCGCAGGGCGGTGTGGCGGTCGCCGACTTCGACAAGAACGGCCTCCCCGAGGTGGTCACCGCCAGCTACGAAGCGAATCAACTTCTGCTCTGGTACGCGCAGTAACCCTCATTGCAGCGGCAGCAAAGAGCACTCCGACGCACCTCGACCTTCCCGGAAAATCGTGATTGACTTTCGCGCGATCAGCGACATACTTTATCATAGCAATTAACCGGAGGCGGGTCATGCGGCTCTTCATCGTTGCCTTTTTATGCTCTTTTCCGCTTCTTTGGACGGTCTCTTGCGACAACGACAAAGCGAAGCCACCGAGCGACAACGGCGGCCAGACCGACACCTTCGTGACCGACGAGGACATGACCGATGTCGTCGCCCCCGATGAGACGCCCGACATCATCGTCCCGACCGACGGCGACGGCATCGTCGGCGCCTGCGGCAACGGCACGACCGACAGCGGCGAAGCGTGCGACGGTGACGCGAAGGAGTGTTCGCAGATCAATCCCGCCTATACCGGCGGCTGGGCCGCATGCAAGGAGGACTGTTCCGGCTACGACACGAGCGGCTGCGAAGAGGGGAACGACGGCGAGGTCACCGACAACGACACGGCACCCGCCGTTGATGTCTTCGCGCTCGGCCCCTATCAGGTCCTGCAGAAGGATATCGCCAAGAACGCCGCCGGGAACGCGATGGCCGTGCGCATCTACTATCCGAACGCGGCCGGCGCGTATCCATATGTCAACTTCATTCATGGTTTCCAACTCAAGAACACCTACTACGACCAGATACTCACCCATCTCGCGAGCCACGGCTTCATCATCGCCTCGGTCCAGTTCGAACAGAGCCTCTTCGGCGGCGATACGACCATCGAAGAGGCGGCGAACATGCTGACCTTCCTCGATTCGTGGATCGTCCCGCAACTGGGGACACAGACCACGCCGGCGACGCCCGACTTCACCCGTGTCGGCCTTTCGGGACATTCGCGCGGCGGCAAGACCTCGTGGCGTCTGATACTGGGGAACCCGACCCGGTTCCAGGCCATCGCCGGTGTTGACCCGGTACTCGCGCCGCCACCGGTAGGAAGCGACCCCAATCCCATCACCGGACCGGTGAACTACGCGGCCCCTTCCCTTCTCATCGGCACCGAACTGGGTCCGACCGGCATGCAGCCCTGCGCTCCCGCCGACGGCAATTCGGCCTTTATGTATCCCGACCTGCCGTCACCGACATGGCACCTCATCGGCGCCGGTATCGGCCACATGGACATGATGGACGCCGAAGACCTTTCCTCCTGCGGGATCACCTGCTCGGTCTGCGCCGGCGGCAGCGACGACCAGAAGGCGACCTTCCGCACGCTGTGCGGCGGCCTTCTTTCCGCCTTCTTCCGCGCCTCGCTCTATGGCGAAACAGCGCTCTATAGCAAACTCACCGAGACGGCGACCATGCCGCATCCCATCTCCAAGGAAGAGCACAAGTAGCCGTTTCGCCCCTTTTTGACTTTCCTCCTTCGCCGCGTATCTTCATTCCCATGCGCATTCTCTTCATCAACAAAAGCGACTCGGGCGGCGGCGCGGCGACCGCGATGATGCGTATCGCCGACAGTCTCGCCAAACTCGGCGCCGAGAATTACTTCATTGTCGCCAAGCGGAAAACCTCTCTGCCGAATGTCTATGCGACCCGCGGACGATACGGGTGGCTTTTTGAAGAACTGCTCGACCGCGTCAGCCGGAAGACCGGTCACGAAGGTTTCTGCTTCCCCTTCTCCGGCCCAGCGATACGGCGTATGGCCCACGCTTTAAGACCCGACATCATCGTACTCAACAACATTCACAGCGGCTATTTCCCCCTCTCGCTTATGCCGGAACTCGCCCGCATTGCGCCGCTCTACTGGCTCGTCCACGATCTCTGGCCGGTGACGGGGCACTGCATGGCGCCGCTCGATTGCCCCAACTGGGAGAGTGCCTGTGGCAACTGCCCGCATCTCGATACCTACCCGTCGCTCGGGCGCGATCGAACGAAAGAACTCGCGGAACGCAAGCGGCGTATCTACGACGAGGCGAAGCCGGTCTTCATCGTCGCCTCGCGCTGGATGGAGAACATCCTGCGCCGCAGTCCGCTCACGGGACATCACCGCATCGTTCGCATCCCGCACGGCATCCCATCGGATATCTTCAATCCGCAGGAAAAACCGACGGCGCGGAAACGGTTCGGCATCACCGGCGAGCAACCGGCGCTCCTGTTTGCCGCCGAGCATCTCGACAATCCGCTCAAAGGCGGCAACCTTCTGCGCGACATTCTACAGAAACTCGACGGGCAACTGCCGGCGCCGGTCACGCTCATTGCCTCGGGGAAAGGGAAACTGTCCTTCCCGACTAACTTTTCCCATATCAAGGTGCGTTCCGTTGGCTTTCTTCCCGCGAGCGAAATGCCGCACCTCTACAGCGCCGCCGACATTCTCCTGTTCCCGTCCCAAGCCGAGAGTTTTGGGCTAACACCGCTCGAAGCATCGCTCTGTGGCGCGGTACCGGTCGTCTTCGGCGTCGGGCCGCTCGCCGAGAACATTCTCGACGGCGTGACTGGCATTGTCGTCCCGCCGTTCGACACCGATTTCTTCGCGGCAAAGGTCGCGGCGCTCATTCAGAATGCCGAAGCGCGGACAAGACTCTCATCGGAGGGGCGGGAGCACATCATGAAAGAGTTCGCCCCCGAAACGGTGGCCAAGAGTTACTTCGAACTGTTCGGGAAGTAGGACTTACGGACAGATGTTCGGCGCACCCGGCGTCGAAGGCATAACAACAAAATCGTTTCCATTGTCATCAGAGTCAAATCCGTTCGGGCAACGGCCTATTGATTGATTCGAATTGGCGCCTGTATCGGTCGGGGCACTGCTTCCTTCTCCGATACCTGACATTGTTCCCTCATAGTGGAGACCGTCTACGAACACCCCCCCGTTCATTATCCTGAGGCCATCTGGCGCACCGTTCTGGATCAAATCTGTGTTCGGAGCGATCGTTTTAGTAACACATGTGGGACAGGCGCCCTGCACGGCAAGGATGGTCGACGAGGCTGCGATGATATAGTAAGTGCCCGGGTTCAATGTCGTCGCTCCTTGATCATTAATGGCCAGATCCTGATATGCCAAAGGCGAGTTATTATACATGGTCATATTGGCGCCATTCCAGAACTCGATGATCCATCCGGTAAGTGTCAACGGCATTTCGCCCACGACGAGCAGCTCAACATACTCCGCCGAATCCGGGTTAACGGGCATGTCGTAATCCACCTCGTTGATGACCAGTTTGCTCGGCAATTTACAGAGGTGCACCGATTCATCACATACTCTTCCTGTAGCGGCGCAATCCGCATCAACAACACACTCCACGCACATCCGGTACAGCGGATCGTTGCTGTCGGTCACGCAAACCTCTTTTCCTTCTTCGTACACGCAATCGGCGCTCGTGTCACATTCATACACCGTGAGTTTGCCCGCGTTGGCGATCTGATACCCATCCTGACTGCCGTTCGCATCGCAGTAGGTCCAAGTCTGACCGCTGTCACCGGAGAAGCGATAGGCATAGTCGTAGAAGCCACCCGGCATATCGAGAAGGGGTTCTGCCATATATTCATCGTTGTTCCCCACATCAACATTGGGGATCGCATCCATCCAGTGGTCTCCCCATGTCGTTGGATCGCTGTCGCGCGGCCCCGCTCCCAGTTGCGCCTTTATCTGGGGAAGGTAGGGAGAAATGGTATGGGTTTCGTTGTCGATAACACTGAGGTTAGTCACGCCATTTATCCACAGTTGCCCGTACGCCGTCACGGTAGTGTTCCGTTTTCCTACGATATTCGGCGGCCACTGAAGAGTGCACCAGCCAACCATCAAGGTCTCAAGACACGCAGATATTTCCCCGTTCCAGTGATAGCCCGCATCGCATTCCCACGGGCAAGAGTCTGCCGCCGGTTCCCAACTGTCGCCATCCCATGTCTGCGTCACGGTGCCATCGCCGTTATAAGGCTCCACCTGTATCCAGTGACTATCTTCTGCTTTTTCGTTCTCACAGGGGACGGTGCGATCCCCTTGGATACCCGATCCTCCGCTCATTTGATAGCCCTCATCACACTCCCATGGGC
>CAYNMQ010000084.1:6933-8585 GCA_964398245.1 uncultured Spirochaetales bacterium
CGGGGCCGACCCATGTCTGGGTCAAGTTACCAAACCCATCGTAAGGATAGACAGCCACCCAGTGGGCATTGTCAGGAAGCGAGTTGGTACAAAGCCGACCTATCGTATCGGGAACGCAAGAATTACTCGAAGGAGCATAGTGATAATCGGTCTCGCACACCCATGGGCAGGTGTTAGCCGCCGGCTCCCAACTGTCGCCGTCCCATGTTTGAAGGAGCGTTCCTACACCGGTATAGGGACCGGAATTTACCCACTCACTGTGAAGCGGTTTTGTGTTTTCACATGAAGCGTAACGCGCATTGAGAACACAATCCCCTGTTCCGTCGTCGTGGGCATCATCGTCGCAGGAACAGGTGTAGAACGGTTCGTCATCGCTGTCAGCGCAGACCGTCTTGTGCGGCTCGCTGCAGAAACCTTCGTCGCAAGGACTCGTCACCGTGAAATGACCGTTCTTCAGCGGATCGTAGGGATGGGCGATGTCGGTGCCGTTGTAGGCCGGTTCGCGATTCGCGTTGCAGTAGGTCCATGTCGCGCCGCTGTCGCCCGATACGCGGACGAGAAAGTCCCAGTCGCCGAGCGCTTCTATCGCCGCCCCGAGATACTGGTACTCGTCGTTGTCGCCTATCCCGGGAGCGAGTTCGTTGTTGGGGTGCGGATCCATGTCTGTCCAGTAGAGCCACTCGGTCGCGCTGGTCCCTGCGGTGCCCGAACCGATCTGCACGATGAGTTGCGGCATCGTATCCACCTCGGTGGTCTGGTCGGTCAGGCCGGCCACATAGACTCGACCATAGACCCAGGTCTCTTCTCCGCGGTAGAACGAGGCATCGGTCGGCCACTGAGTGTTGCACCAACCGATCGTCAGCGTTTCGAGACAGGCCCCCTCGCCGTCGTTCCAGTGATAGCCATCGGCACAATCCCACGGACAGGTGTCGGTCGCCGGTTCCCAACTGTCGCCATCCCATGTCTGGGTCAGCGTGCCGTCGCCGTGGTAGGGGTCCTCAGCCAGCCACACGGTGTTGGAAGGCTTCCCATTGGTACAGGCGACCGTGCGCGGATCGTAGTCGCATTCGTCGCCGGTGCCGTCGTTGTCGCTGTCGATCTGTGCCGGATTCGGTATCGCCGGGCAGTTATCACAGACATCGCCTATTTTGTCGGCGTCCAGATCTTCCTGATAATGGTTCGCTTTAGTCGGACAGTTGTCGCATGCGTTGCCCACCCAATCCCCATCGCTGTCCTGTTGGTCAGGATTCGAGAGCAGCGGGCAGTTGTCGCACGCATTGCCAATGCCATCACTGTCGCTATCGGTCTGATCCGTGTTTGCTACCGTTGGGCAATTGTCGAGCGCATCGGCGACGAGATCGTTATCGAAGTCGTCGAGTACGCAGTTGCCATATTCGTCGTGATAGTTCGCATCGCACCCGCATTCGGCGGTCCCATCGTGGTCCGCATCGGTGCAGACCGACCGGTTCGGTTCATTGCAGGGATTGTCGGGAAGACAAGGGTCATCGTAGGCCGGAACGATCGTGATGCGCCCCGCCTTCGCGATGTCGAAGGGGTGTTCGGCATCGGTGCCATTGTAGGGCGGCTCGGCGTCGGGGCGGTTCGCGTTGCAGTAGGTCCATGTCAGGCCGCCGTCGCCCGAGAAGCGGACG
>CAYNMQ010000085.1:0-8423 GCA_964398245.1 uncultured Spirochaetales bacterium
CCAACGGCGAGACCTATCGGGGATACCTCAAACTCCAGTCGTTCGGGCGGAAACTCAAGTTGCGCGGCTACATCGGCATATCGCTCTTCGGCCGCTCGCAGGTGTGGGAGCGCCTCGAGAATTACAAAGAGACACCGCCGCCCGCGCCGGCGGAGACCAAACCGTCATCTCAGCAGTAGGAGAGATAGATGAGACATCGCTGTATCTTCCTTTTTTGCGCGCTGTTGCTGACCGCGTCGTCCGCGACGGCGGCGTCGCTCTTCGAGACGGTCGGATCGCCCGACCTCATGCACCCGTTCAACCTGCGGGTCATCGCGCTCGGTCCCGAGGCGGCCTATTACAACCCGGCACTCCTCATCGGCCAGAAGAACCAGTTGAAGCTCGGATTCGGCATGGCGGGGGGGGATCTCAACATCGCCTATAAGCCGAGGAGCAAGAAGTACGATGTCCCCGCGGAGATCCGCGACCGCAACTCGAGTCTCATCACCCACGACGGTGCCGATGTGCCGCTCGAAGAGAAGCGGTACACGCCGCTTCCGACGAGCGACCTCATTCACAAGCGGGGGAGCAAGGATCCTGACTTCCTCGAGTTCTACACCTTGCTCGGCGGCAACATGTCGTGGCTCGACGGATGGCTCGCCGGAGCGCTCTATGTGGAACTGCCGGCAAGCCAGCTCACCGGGCAGATACCCTACTATCCCGACGAGCGCGACCAGTTCTTCGGCAACTCGCTTCACTTCGAACTGCTCGGCGATCGGCTCCAGAGTTTCCACCTCGTCGGAGCTCTCGCGGGGAAGGTCGGTGACTGGCTTGCGCTCGGTCTCGGTGTCACGGTCGGAGTGCAGGCGGTCGCCGATATCGGCGTCTATGTTGCCGATCCGTCGTGTCCCGAGAACCTGCTCTTTGATCCGGCGATCGCCGTGCATGCCTTGCCGCTCCTTGCGCCTCATTTCGGATTCGTCTTGCGGCCGATAGACGATCTCGCGATCACCGGCACGCTCCATTTCCCGAACCTCAACTTCGACTTCGACCTCGATGTGGACATACAAGTGCGCGGGTTCGACAATCTTTACCAACACGAGGATCCTAACGATCCGAACTCGCCGCGCAAGAAGTGGCTTGACGCCGGCCTCCGCACCAATTACGGCAACGACCCGCTCCGCTTCTCGCTCGGCGTCATGTACTCCTTCCCCGAGGTGCGCGGCTGGACGATATCGCTCATGACGAATCTTCTCTACACGATGTGGTCAACCTACCGTGACCGGCATGCCGAAAAACCGCTCGACAAATGGCACGATACCGTCAAGCCGGCCTTCG
This sequence comes from uncultured Spirochaetales bacterium, assembly GCA_964398245.1. GTDB lineage: Bacteria > UBP6 > UBA1177 > UBA1177 > JAKLFG01 > CALITV01. The sequence goes on from CAYNMQ010000085.1 coordinate 1,318, forward strand.
GCGTTCATGTCGCGTCCGAAGACCGGGAGTTCGGTTTCGACTGGAACTACCACATGAGCCCCGTCCCCGACCAGACCGGCCGGTCCAACTATGTGGACAACGACCGGGTCGCGTTCGCGGTCGGCTATACCGAGATATTCAAGTTCGAGAAGTTCACCTTGGCGAGCGGTCTTTCGTTCCAGACGCAGGTGCTCCTCAAACGGACGACCGACAAGACGCGCACCGAGGAAGGCTACGACGATCCGAAGGAAGCTCCCCACAACAGCGTCGTTGACGAGTATCCCACTATGTATGATGTGGAGGGGAATGTTTACCCCGGTTCGGTCGGTTTCCAGACCAACAACCCCGGGTTCCCCGGTTATTGGACCCGTGGCGTCATCTTCAGTTCCGGTATATATGTCAAGTTCATCTTTTAACGGAGGAAATGATGAAGAACCTGTTGACAGCCTTTCTTTGTATGGCATTTTTCCTTTTTGTCGCGTGCAGTGACAAAAGCGAGAGCAAGTCAGATGCAGACACCGTAGCCTCTGACACGGCAGTCACCGACACGGTCGTCGCCGACACGGAAGTTACCGACCCCGGAGATACTGACGAATCTGGTGCCGATGAGGCGGAGGTCGAAGAGGATCCGTCCGATGAAGATGCCGTTGTTTCTGACGAAGTGGTTGCTGACGAGGCGGCGGATGAGGATGCCGTCGTTGACCCGGCGCTCAAGGAACACCTCGTCGGCTTCTGGGCAATGAAACTCGAACTCTTCGCCGACGCCATCGTGCCGGTCGTCAATGAGATCGTAACCCGGACCGACAAGATCATCCGGATGGAGCTCGTAGAAAAGGAAGGAAAGCTGTATGTCGATTGGCAGAAGGCCGAGGTGTGCCACATGGAAACCGTCGTCACCGAGGGGAACGACATCGCAAAGAGCATTACCACCTATTTCCCGCCGAAGTTCACCAATAACTTCTTCTACATTCCCCCGGAAGATCTCAAGAAGCCGAAAGAGCAGATAGCGATCTCCGGCACGCCGGATGACTTTTCTTTTACCATGAACAAGTGGTATGAGATGCGCGGCGCTTACTTCCAAGGAGAGAATGGCACCCAGCCGTTCGATATCGAGACGGAAATGATCTCCGACAAGAATGATCCGCGTATCTTCGATCATGATGAGGACGGCAAGCCGGGACACACCTTCCAGATAAACAGCACCATAGCGAGCGGCCTCGTGTGGGGGGTCATCAAGAACTACATGGAGATCGCCGTGACGGGATCCGGCGAACGGATGGAAGGCTCCGTGCAGTGGGGAGAGGAGGAGGTGGTCATCGATGTCGACAACCCGCTCTTTGCAGGGGAGCGCACCGTGACTGCCCGCGAAACCGGCAACACCGCGGTCATGGTGAAAATCGATTCGGCAAAGACCTGCGAGCAGATACTTGAGCAGAAGGACACCCTCTTCCAGCCGTAGGGTGTCGCCCTAGAATTCCAGTTGAAAGATCACCGGGACCTCGATCACGACATCGGTCGGGGTCCCGTCGGGAAGAAACGCCGGAGAGAACTTCCACGATTTCACCGCGGCGATCGCCGACTCGGTGAAGAGGTCGTGGTCGGAGGAGACGACCGTTATCGATACGATGTTCCCCTCGCGGTCGAGCGCCACCTTGAGGAGCACCTCGCCTTCGACCTCGTCTTTGCGGAGCGTCGGGGGATAGGTCGGCGTTATCTTGGTCTTCACCTCGGGCATCTTCGCTATCTTGAAGAGCGGCACTGGCGAGAACTTGCGCGGCGGCGGCGCAGGGCGCGGCTCTTCCGCCGCCTTGGGGAGAGGCCTTACCTCCTCAGGCGGCGTGTAATCCTTCTCCATCTCCTTGGCGAGCGTGTTGCCGATGCGTACACCGATACCTGAGGTGTTCTCGGCCACCGTTTCCTTGGAGGCGCCGAACACCTCTTTGACCTCTTCGACCGGCGGATCGACCGGCTTGTCGGTGTTGGGGAGCGGCCGCGGCGGTTCCTTCGGCTTCGGTTTCGGCGGCGGTGGCGGTGCCGGCGGCGGTGGCGGCGGGGGGACGGTGAAGGGCACGATGGCGCTCCGCGCATAGAGGCGTCGCGCGGTTTCGGAGTTGTTGACGAACAGAACCGTCTCAATAATGGCGGCATGGATGAACGCCGATACGGCGATGCCGGCGATGAGGAGGCGCTCGTTCCGCTTCATGGCCTAATGAGCCGCCGGGTCGTATTCGACATTGATGGCGAAGTTGTATATCTCGAGGCGACGCAGGAGGTCTATCACCGTGACGACGGTGCCGTGGAGGACCGACCGGTCGGCGGCGATGATGACCTGCACCTCGCGGTTCTCCGCCTTCTCGGCCGCCATGCGGGCGCGCAGGCCGTCGAGACCGGCGATCTGTTCGCTGCCGATGAAGTAGTCGCCGTCCTTCGAGATGATGATGGAAACGGTCCGTTTGTTCACCTCGGCGCCGGTCGCGGCGTGCGGCAGTTCGACCTCGATCGCCTCCTTGAGCATGAAGGTGGAGACGAGCATGAAGATGATGAGGAGGACGAGCATGATGTCCACGAGCGGCGTCACATTGATGCTCGCAATGATGTCGTCGCCGTTCTTATGTTCGAAGCCTGCCACGAAGGCTCACCTTTTCCGCTGTTCGACGAAGTTGTATCGGCGCCGGCTCCGAAAGTCAAGGCGCGGCGCGGGGAAGGCCGCGATGGGCGGGGAACGAGAGACGTCCCTGCAGCACCTCGTGAAGCGCCCGCGAGAGCTGGGCGCGACTGAACGGCTTCTGGAGCACCGCCTCGATGCCGAGGCGCGCGGCGTCGGGTATCTCTTCCCAGCCGGTGTAGCCGGTGATGAGGACGATCGGGAGGCAGGGACGGGTCATCTTGATGCGGCGCGCGAGTTCGAGACCGTTCATGCCGGGCATATTGAAGTCGGTGACGACGACATCGAACTGGATGGGGCGCTCGCGGAACCGCATGAGCGCCTCGCGGCTGTCGGTGCAGGCGGCGACCGTGTAGCCGAGCGACTCGAGCGCCGGCTTCATGGCAACGACATAGTGCTCCTCGTCGTCAACGAAAAGCACTTCGCCGCTCCCGCGGTAGAAACGCCCTTCGTCGTCTTCGCGCTTCTCGTCGGCGGTGATGGAGATGGCTGGCAGGATAAGATGAACGGCGGTGCCGCGCCCCACCTCGCTTTCTATCTCGACGGTCCCGCCGAGATTCTGCACCGTCGTTGCGACGATGTGGAGTCCCATGCCGGTGCCCTGTCCCGGCGGCTTGGTCGTGAAGAACGGCTCGCAGGCGCGCCGACGGGTGGTCTCGTCCATGCCGCAGCCGGTGTCGCGGACCGTGAGGCGGAATCGGGAGGGGGATCCGGGGATCTCTTCCAGCGTGAGGGTGAGGGTGCCGCCGGTGTCCTGCATCGCGTGGAGGGCGTTGGTGCAGAGGTTCATGAGTATCTGGTGGAGGGAGAGCGGTTCGGCCATGACATGGATGTCGGGATTGCGTATCTCTTTGCGCACGGCGATGACCTTCGGGATGGTCGCGCGAAGCATCTTGGTGAGTTCTCCGATGAGCGCGGCTACGCGGATGGGACGCTTCTCCTGCGTGGCGCGGCGACTGAACGCGTGTATCTGCGACACGAGATCGGTGGCGCGGTCTATCGCCTTGCGTATCTCGCCGATGTGAGCGGCGCCGCGGCCGCCGGGGACGACCGCCTCTTCGACGAGATCGGTGTAGGCGAGGAGATAGCCGAGGATATTGTTGAGGTCATGCGCGATGCCGCCGGCGAGCATGCCGACGGCGTCCATTCGTTCGTTGTGTGCGACCATCTCTTCGAGGCGCCGCCGCTGGTCGGCGTGGCTTGCGAGCGTGGCGGAGATGCGGCGGGAAAAGAAGTATGCTGTCGCCAGGAAAGCGATCAGAGCAACGATGAGCGCCGTAATGAAGAGGGGAGAAGCATATGCGCCGGTCACAACGCCAGCTGCGCCGAGAACGCAGAGCGGTATCGCGCCGATGAGGAGCGCCCCGGCCAAAATCCGACGCGAGGGCGAAGCGAAGAAGCGCTGCAGCATGGCGAGCTCAGGGAAGCGGCGTGAACTTGTAACCGACGCCGCGGACCGTCTCGATGCAGTCGCCGCAGATACCGAGCTTCTTGCGCAGTCCGCAGATCTGGAAATCGATGGCCCGCTCGGTGACGAAGTAGCCTTCTCCGTGGAGCGCCTCGATGATGCCGGACCGGGAGAACACGGCGCCGGCCGACTTGGCGAGGAGGAGCAGGATGTCGAACTCGCTGCGGGTGAGGGAGATCGGCGTTTCCTTCACCGTCACCGTGCGCCCGGTCGGGTCTATCGTAAGCGGACCGTGGACGATGGTCTCCGTCGGCCCGGCGGTTTCGCCCGCTTTGCGGCGGAGGACCGCGGTGAGGCGGGCGATAAGGACCCGCGGGCGGACCGGCTTCACGATGTAGTCGTCGGCCCATTTCTCGAGCGCTTGAACGATATCGTCCTCGACGGCGCGGCCGGTGAGCATCACGATGGCGACCTCCCTCGTCCGGGGGTCGTCGCGCAGTTTCTCCGCCACCTCGAACCCGTCCATGCCGGGAAGCGCGATGTCGAGAAGCACGAGGTCGGGTAGGAACCGATCGATCGCTTCGAGCGCCTCTTCGCCGGAGGACGATCGGCACACGGTGAACCCTTCCCCTTCAAGGATGAACGAAAGACTGTTGAGGAGATTCTCCTCGTCCTCGATGAACAGGATCCTGCCGTTTGCCCGTGGTTCCATGATCGCTCTCCTTCTCGTTCGTTCCTTATACCCGAAATCGCCCGTTTTTGAAGAATTTCTTCTTTCGTCCTTTTCCTTGAATAATCGGCGTGACCCGTTACAATGGGCACCGTTTTCTCGTTTGAGGGACGAAGAGATGGTGTTCCGCATAGAGGTGGGGCTGCGCGGCGAGCTGCCCGATCCCCATGGCGAAAAGATACGGCGGCAGATAGAGGCCGACTTCGGCGTCCCCGGCATCACCGGGATCCGCGTACTGCGCGTCTATCTGCTCGATATTGCCGCCTGCGACGGGGCGAAGGCCGAGCACTTCATGACGGAGGTGCTGACCGATCCGGTCACCGAGGTGAGCCACGGCGGCGAGGACCTTACCGAAACGTTCCCGTTCGACTGGCTCATCGAGGTCGCCTTTCTTCCGGGGGTCACCGACAATGAGGGGCGGACGGCGCGGTGGGCGGTCGCCGCGCTGTTCCCCGGCGTGTTGAGGCCGGAAGAGGCGATCTACTCGGGACGCAAGTACCTCCTGTCGGGGACGCTTGCTCAAAAGGATGCGGAACGGATCGCCGCGGGACTTCTTTACAACAAGCTGATACAGCGTTGCCGCATTCTCAGCCGCCCGGCGTGGGAGAAAGGGGAACGGATGGGCGCCGCAGTTTCTCTCGTCACCGAGACGACGCGGACTGAGGTTCGCCTCATTCCGCTCGAGATGGAGGACGAAGACCTCGACAGGCTGTCGAAAGAACGGGTGCTCGCCCTTTCGCGCGAAGAGATGAAGGCGATCCAAGCCTACTATCGGCGTCCGCGGACGAAGGCGTCGCGGAGGGAAAAGGGATTCCCCGAAGAACCGACCGACTGCGAACTCGAGATATTCGCCCAGACATGGTCGGAGCACTGCAAGCACAAGATATTCAACGCCGAGATATTCTACACTGACGCGGTGGCGAACACCGCCGAGAAGATAGATTCGCTCTTCAAATCCTACATCAAGCGGACGACCGCCGAGCTCATGCCGCATAAACCGTGGGTCCGCTCGGTCTTCGACGACAACGCGGGCGTTATCGAGGTTGACGGGGGAACGCTCTTCGCCATGAAGGTCGAGACGCACAACTCGCCGTCGGCGCTCGATCCCTACGGCGGCGCGCTCACCGGCATCGTCGGGGTGAACCGCGACATCATCGGGTGCGGACTCGGCGCCAAGCCGATCTGCAACACCGACATCTTCTGTTTCGCCTCTCCCTTCTACCGCGGCGAACTCCCGGGGCCGAACCTCCTGCACCCGGCGCGCATCTTCCGCGGCGTCCATCAGGGGGTGCGCGACGGCGGCAACGAGTCGGGCATCCCGGTGGTCAACGGCAGCATCTTCTTCGACAACCGCTTCATCGGCAAGCCGCTCGTCTTCTGCGGCACCGGCGGGATCATGCCCGAGACGGTCGCCGGTCGTCCCGCATGGAAGAAGAAGCCGGAGGCCGGCGATCTCGTCGTCATGGCGGGGGGGCGCGTCGGGAAGGACGGCATCCACGGCGCCACCTTCAGTTCGGAGGAGCTTCACCCCGGGAGCCCGGTGACGGCGGTGCAGATCGGCGACCCGATCGTGCAGAAGCGGATGACCGATTTCATCCTCGAGGCGCGTGACAAAGGGCTCTACAGCGCCATCACCGACAACGGCGCCGGCGGTCTTTCCTCTTCGGTGGGAGAGATGGCGGCGGCGACCGGCGGCGCGATCGTTCACCTTGAGAAGGTGCCGCTCAAGTACGCGGGACTCCAGCCGTGGGAGATATTCCTTTCGGAGGCGCAGGAGCGGATGACGCTCGCCGTGCCGCCGGGACATTTTGAGGAGCTTGCGCGGATCGCGGCGATCCACGAGGTCGAGATAACGGCGATCGGCTCGTTCACCGACAGCGGTCTGCTCGAGGTGTACTACGACCGGACGCCGGTGGCGCTCATCGAGATGGAGTTCCTCCACAACGGCGTCCCCAAGATGCGGCTCGAGGCGGTGTTCTCGAGGCAGGAGGACAACGGTTGGGACCTGCCGCTCTACGAGAACCTGAACTCCCTCATGCTCGATATGATCGGCCGGGTGAACATCGCGAGCAAGGAGTCGTGGGTGCGCCAGTACGACCACGAGGTGCAGGGGCGCTCCGCCGGCAAGCCGTTCGTCGGCGCATGCAACGACGGGCCGGCCGACGCGGCGGTGCTTCGCCTCTCGCCCGATCGAACGCCGGCGCTGGTGCTCTCGCCCGGCATCCCGCCCACCTTCAGCGACAACGCCCCCTACTGGAGGGCGGCCGCGGGGATAGCCGAGGGCGTGCGCCACGCGGGCGCGG
>CAYNMQ010000086.1:0-8397 GCA_964398245.1 uncultured Spirochaetales bacterium
CCGGCCAAGCCGATTCTGATTAACTGGCACATGGCGTCCTCTAGCGGCTCTTGTTCTACCGTCGAGCTCCGACCGGCCAAGCCGATTCTGATTAACTGGCACACTTAGGTCAAATAGGGGTCAGGGCGTTTATAGTAAAGTTATTGGGTGCGGTGGTTTTAGGTGCTCTTCACGGCGCGGTGAGCCACGCGAGGTAGTCGCGCCACGGTAGCGCGTCCATCCCGCCTCAGCGGATATTTTGTAAATTTAACATCAGATATTTAATTTGCCGGCAAGCTCTGGGAGAAGATTACCAAAAAGGTCATCCGGTTCCTTTGCCTCGCTGACCTTTTTGTGGTAGGGGAGTGGCAATTCTTAGGTAGCGAGGACATTCATGCCTTTCCTTGGAGAGATCGCGGCGCTCGCAACGGCGGCGTGCTGGGTCGTCTCGTCGCTCTCGTTCCAGAGCGCGGGGCGGCGCGTCGGATCGCTACCGGTCAACTTTCTGCGCATCTTTCTCGCCTTCTTTCTGCTCGGGTTCTACACGCTCGCGGTGCACGGGTCGTTCATCCCGATGGGTGCCTCGGCCCATGCGTGGCTGTGGCTGTCGCTCTCGGGGCTCGTGGGGTTCGTCTTCGGCGACCTTTTCCTCTTCAAGGCCTTCGTCGCGGTCGGTGCGCGCCTTTCGATGCTCGTGATGGCCTCGGTGCCGGTGCAGACGGCGCTCATCGGCTACCTCTTCCTCGGCGAGCGGATCGGGATGCTCGGTATCGTCGGGATGGCGGTGACGCTCGCCGGCATCATGCTCGTCGTCGCAAGCCGCCGCAACGGCGACGGGGCGCCTCGTGCGGGGCTCGGGCGCGGTGTCTTCTCCGCCTTCCTCGGCGCTTTCGGGCAGGCGGTCGGTTATGTCCTTTCCAAATACGGCATGGGCGACTATGACCCCTTTGCGGCGACTCAGATACGGGTCATCACCGGTGTCATTGGGTTCGCGTTCGTGGTGACGCTCCGCGGCGCGTGGCCGCGTGTCAGGCAGGCACTCCGAGATGGTGGGGCGCTCGCACGCATCGCGACCGGCGCCTTCTTCGGTCCGTTCCTCGGCGTTTCGCTCTCGCTCCTTGCCGCCCAACACACCGCGACCGGCATCGCTGCGACGCTCATGGCGACGACGCCGGTCCTCATCATCGCTCCGGCGCGCCTTTTCTTCATAGAAGTGGTGGGGTGGGGCGAGGTGGTGGGAGTGCTTGTTGCCGTTGCCGGTGCCGCGGTCATCTTCTTGCGCTAGGCAACTTTCCTTGCCGTTCGGTTCCGTTCTCGATATAGTGGGACGATCGTTCGTGAAACGGAGGAATTCGATGCGGCATGTTCTCGGTATCTTGATGCTGATGGCGGCGCTGACGCTGTCGGCGCAGGAGGCAGGCACGCTCACGGTGACGGTGACGGGACTCAAGGTCATGGGCGACCTGCGGGTTTCGCTCTTCAACAAGGACGAGGGATTTCCCGGTGCCTACCAGAAGGCCTTCGCGTGGAAGACAGTGAAGGTCACTTCTTCGAGCATGTCGGTGGTCTTCGAGAAAGTGCCGGCGGGGACCTATGCCGTCGCGGTGCTCCATGACGAGAACGGCAATGGTAAGGCCGACACCAACTTCCTCGGTATCCCGAAGGAGGGGGTCGGCGTCTCGAACAACCCGAAGAGCTCGTTCGGGCCGCCGTCGTTCAAGGATGGTCAGTTCTCCTTCGACGGGAAAGCGCTCACCGTCACGATCGCGATACGCTACTAGGGGCCCGCCATGAAGAAAGTCGTCATCGTCGGTGCCGGCTTCGGAGGGCTTGCCGCTGCGGTGCTTCTTGCGCACCGCGGTCATGCGGTCACGGTGCTCGAAAAGAACACGGTACCGGGAGGGCGCGCGCGGCTCTGGGAGGTTGACGGCTACCGCTTCGACATGGGACCGTCGTGGTATCTCATGCCGGAGGCGTTCGACCGCTTCTTTGCGCTCATCGGCAAAAGGCGCGAGGAGTATCTGCCGCTCGTGCGGCTCGACCCGTACTACCGGGTCTTCTTCTCGCCCGACGAGTTCGTGGACATCACGCCCGACCTCGAGCGGACGAAGGCGACCTTCGAATCGTTCGAGCGGGGCGGTGCCGAGAAACTGAGCCGGTACCTCGAGAACGCGCGCATCAAGTACGAGACGGCGGTCGGTGAGTTCCTCTACCGCGACTACACCTCGGTGTTCGACTTCATGAATCCGACGCTCATCTTCAAGGGGGCGAAACTGTCGGTATTCGAGAGTCTCGACAGCCTTGTCTCGCGCTATTTCAGCGACCACCGCGCCAAAAAGATACTCGAGTACGCGATGGTCTTCCTCGGCAACAGTCCCTACAACGCACCGGCGCTCTATGCGATGATGTCGCACCTCGACCTCAACCTCGGCGTATTCTTCCCGCGCAACGGCATGTGGGGCCTCGTCGAGGCGCTCCTGAGGCTGTGCAAAGAATACGGCGTCGAGATCCGTCTCGGCGAGGAGGTGCGCCGTATCGTGGTGGAGAGAAAAGCGGCGGTCGCCGTCGAGACGGAGAAGGGAAACTACCGCGCCGATGCGGTACTCGTGAACGCCGACTATGCGCATGCCGAGACGGTACTGCTCGATCCGGCGGCACGGTCGCTCGACGAGGGCTACTGGCGCAAGAAGATCTATGCCCCCTCGATGTTCATCATGTACCTCGGCGTGAAGAAGCGACTGACGAGATTTGCCCACCACACGCTCTATTTCGACCGCGACTGGGATCGCCATTTCACCCAGATATTCGATGCGCCGGCATGGCCCGACGATCCCTCGTTCTATGTCTCGGTCACCTCGAAGACGCAGGCCGATGTCGCGCCGGCGGGGTGCGAGAATGTCTTCGTCCTTGTGCCGGTCGCCTGCAACCTCGACGACAGCGACGCGGTGCGCGAAGCCTACGCCGGGAAGGTGCTCGACCGGCTCGAGGCGATCGCCGGCGAAAAGATCCGTGACCACATCGCCGTCAGGCGCATCTTCTCGGGGCGCGACTTCGCCGCCGACTACCATGCGCGCAACGGGACGGCGCTCGGTCTGGCCCATACCTTCGACCAGACGGCGGTGTTCCGTCCGCCGCGGCGGAGTAAGAAGGTCAGGAACCTTTTCTACGCGGGGCACTACACCCATCCCGGCGTCGGCGTCCCCATGGTCTTCATCGCCGCCGAACTCGCCGCGCAGGCGATAGGGAATCCATGAACACATTCTTTTCGTAAGGGAGGCGTCATGCGCCGGATACTTTTTCTTCTCGGAGCGGTCGCCGTCGGCGCGCTTGCCGGCTGGTTCTTTTTTCTGCGGCCGCCGCTCGTGCCGGTATGCCGCGTCGAGGCGCGCGATCTCAACCGGCGGCTCGTCGTCATGGGGCGTGTCGTGCCCGATGCGGTGGTGACGGTCGCCTCGACCATCCCGGGGCGGGTGCGCGAGGTGGCGGCCAAGGAGAACGACACCGTTCCGGCGGGCGCCCTGCTCGTCGCGCTCGACGACCGTGAACTCAAGGCGAACCTCAAGGTCGCCGAGGCGGCGGTGGCGCAGGCGCGGGCGAAGTTCGAGCAGATCGCCGGCACCGAAGCGCGGGTCGTCACCGAAGCGCTCTCGGACGCGCGCAACCGGCTCGCCGACGCACAGAAGAACTATGAACGCGACAAGCAACTGTTCGAGAAGCAGGCGCTCTCGGCGGGCGAACTTCAGCGTTCGGAATTGGCGCTCAAAACGGCGCAGACCCAGTACGCCGTCGCCGAGACGCGTGCCCAGAGCATCGCCAAGGGGGGCAACGACTTCAACCTCGCGCGGGCGGCGCTCGATCAGGCGCTCGCCAATCGCGACCTCGCTGCCCAGCGGCTCACCGAGGCGCGCCTCACCGCGCCGTTCGAGGCGACGGTGCTTTCGCGGACCGTCGATCCGGGCGCGGTGGTTCAGCCGGGGCAGGCGCTCCTTACCATTGCGTCGGCGCAGAAGTGCCATCTGGTCGCCGATATCGAAGAACGCAACTTGGGGCTCGTCTATGAAGGTCAACCGGCCCTCGTCTCTGCGGAAGCCTTTCCCGACCGGCGGTTCGCGGCGTCGGTGACGCAGATCGCCCGCGCCGTCGATCCCCAGCGCGGTACGGTGCGTATCAAGTTGGCGCCCCAAGAAAAACCCGACTACCTGCGCGCCGACATGACCGTTTCGATAGACCTCGATGTCGCCCGGATCGCCTCGGCGCTCCTCGTCCCGGCAGGCGCCGTGAGGGGGGAGGGCGCCGAGCGGTTCGTGTGGGTGTGCGCGGAAGGGCGGGTGGTGAAGCGGCCGGTGCTTACCGAAGGAGTGGAGGGGGCGAAGGTGCGGGTCGTCGAAGGTCTTGCGCCGGGCGAGTGGGTGGTGCTTCCCGACGAAAAGCGCCCTCCGCAAGATGAGATGAAGGCGCGCGCCGCCGAACAGGGAGGTTGTTAGTGCCGTTCTCGCTTTTTCTCGCGATCAAGTATCTCCTTGACGAGAAGCGGCAGACGCTATTCATCATGGGCGCCTGCGTGGTCGGCGTCGCCGTCATGGTCTTTCTTTATGGTCTCATCTCGGGGCTCCAGCGCTCGCTCATCGAACGAACACTCGGCAGTCAGGCGCACATCGTGCTGACCGCCTACCGCGAAAAGCCGCGGTCCCTTGCCGGTGATGATGACGCGACCGCCGTGGCGGCGCGCATCGAGCGAGGATTCGACCGGCCCCAGACGATCGCCGACTGGCCGCGCCGTCTCGAGGCGGTGTCCCAATACCCCGGCGTCGTCGCTGTGACCCCGCGGGTGACGGGCGCGGCGCTTCTCAAGCGCGGCGATGTGGTGCGGCCGGTGGTGGTGAACGGCATCGAACCGGAGAGTTTCACGCGCATCGTCCCGATACGCGAAGAGATCGTCGCCGGCGAGTACCGCCTCTCGGGAAACGACATTCTGGTCGGGAAGGAACTGGCCGATGACCTTGGCGTCACGGTCGGCGACCGGGTCACGGTCCAAGCGGCGGGAACGACCTTCAACTTCACGATCAGCGGGCTGTTCGACCTCGGCAATCGGACGGTGAACGAGAGTCAGGTCTTCGTGACGCTCCGGCAGGGGCAGGCGCTCGTCGGCGTGCCGGGCGAGGTGAACCAGATGGATGTGCGGGTTGGACGGATCTTCGAGGCGGAACCGATCGCGCGCCGACTCGAACGCGATCTCGGCATAGAGACGATCTCGTGGATGGAACAGAACGAGCAACTGCTCATCGCGCTCCGCTCGCAGTCGAGTTCGAGCTTCCTCATCCAGTTCTTCGTGATGGTGGCGGTGGCGCTCGGCATCGCGAGCGTGCTCGTCGTCTCGGTGGTCCAGAAACGCGGCGAGATCGGCATCCTGCGCGCCTTCGGCGCCAAGCGGGCACTCGTGACCCGGGTGTTCCTGTGGCAGGGGGCGTTCGTCGGTCTCCTCGGGTCGCTCCTTGGCTGCGGCGCCGGTACGGCCCTTGCGCTCCTGTTCAAGAACAGCGCCCGTAATCCTGACGGGACGCCGCGATTCCCCATCAGTTACGAACTGACCGACTACCTCGTCTTCATCCTCATCATGACGGTGGTCGGCATCGTCGCGGCGGCCGCGCCGGCGCGGCAGGCCTCCCGCGTCAATCCGGCGGAGGTGGTGCATTGACGAACCCGATACTCGAACTGCGCGGCGTCACCAAGACCTACGGCACCCGCATCAAGCCCGAGGTGCTCCACGGCATTGACCTTACCGTGTCACGCGGCGATTTTCTCGCGATCACCGGTCAGTCGGGCTCGGGCAAGACGACGCTCCTCAACATCATGGGACTCCTTGACCGGCCGACGACCGGCACCTTGCTCGTGAACGGCATCGACACGGTGACGATGGACGACGAGGCGATCACGGCGCTCCGTGGCCGGACGCTCGGCTTCGTCTTCCAGTTCCACCATCTCATCCCGGCGCTCACGCTCCTCGAGAATGTCATGATGCCGCTCATGGCCGACAAGGGGCGCGAGGTGCCCGGCATGCGCGAAACGGCGGCCGAACTTTTGCGGCGGGTGGGGCTCGGTGAACGGCTCACCTACAAGCCCGACGAGGTATCGGGCGGTCAGCGCCAGCGTGCCGCGATAGCCCGGGCGCTCGCCATGAAACCGGCGGTCATTCTCGCCGACGAGCCGACCGGCAACCTCGACAGCGTGAGTTCCGCCGAGGTCTTCGCCCTCATGCGTGAGATAAACAAAAGCGACGGCACCGCCTTCTGCATCGTCACCCACGCCGCCGCCATCGCGGAGCAGTGCGACCGCGTCGTCGAGATCAGGGACGGACGGCTCGTCTAAGTCCACCGGAGCGCCGCGAAGAACGCCACCTGGACGATGAAATACCACGCCGGAAGGATGGTCTTTGTCTTTATCTTGAAGCGTCGGTAGAAGTAAGCGGCGATGACGGCGGTGACGAACCACGCGACATAGTTCTGGAGCGGGATCCCCGCCGTGTGCCAAGTCCAGTAGTCGAGTCGTATCGCGACCGGCTCCATCACCCAGTCGAACCCGGTGGCGAGCGCCGCGACGATGAGCGCCGAGGGGATCGGCCGCACCGTCAGCCGCTCCGACAGCCGGAGCGCTCCCAGCACCACGATCACCCAGTTCGCCCCGATGATGAGCGGCACCTCGAGCAGTTTTGGCCCGAGCGTCGCGCCGTAGTGGTAGGGGCCGAAGATGAGCCCGGTCGCGGCCCCTGCCGCCTCCAGCGCGCAGGTCGCGCCATAGGTGAGCGGGAACCAGAGGAGCATCTTTTTGTCGTCGCGCACCGTTGGGATAAGGACGATGAGGGTGAAGGAGAGGAGAACGAACGGGGTGAGTGAAAGGACGAAAGGAAGCGTTCTGTCCCAGAGGTGTCCTGCGATGCCGAAGAGGTAAAAGAGCGTTAGGACAATGAGAAGAAGGTGCTTTTTCATTTCAGTCTCCGGCTCACCGCGTCGGCCGCCATCATCCCCGAAAGGGTCGCGAGCGGCATCCCGCCGCCCGGATGGGCCGAGCCGCCGCAGAAGAAGAGCCGCGGGTGGTCGGCGGACCTGACCGGCTGACGGCGGAAGGCGGCCATCGGGTCGTTCGACGATATGCCGTAGATGGCGCCGTGATTGGGGGTGGGGCGGTCGCGCCACACGCGCGGGGTGCGGACCTCCTCGTGAGCGATCGCCCGTTCGATGTCGCGACCGAGGATGCGCGAGAGTTTGGCGATGACCGTTTCGCGCAGGCGGAGCGTCTCGACCTCCCAGTCCTGATGGTCGTCGCAGGGTGCGTTGATGAGGACGAACCAGTTCTCGCCGCCTGTCGGCGCGTCGGCAGGATCGAACTTCGAGGTGATGTTGACATAGATGGTGGGATCGAAGCCGCAGCGGCGCTTCGTGAATATCTCCTCGAATTCGACGCGATAGTCGTTCGAGAAGAAGATGTTGTTGACCGTGAGTTCAGGGAATGTTTCACGCATCGCCCAGTAGAAGACGACCCCCGAGAGCGACGGCTCGAGCCGCTGGTACCGGTCGGCCATCTCCGATTCACTTTGGAGCAGCGAGAGGTAGGTGTAGGTCACATCGGCGTTCGAGACGACCGCGTCGAAGGGGAGCTCTTCGCCGTTCACCGCCACACCGGTCACCCGGTTACCCTGCCGCAGTATCCGTTCGACCGGCGTGTTGAAGTGGAACCGCGCGCCGTTGCGTTCGGCAAGGGCATGCATCGCCCGGACCAGTGCCGCTACCCCGCCGCGCAGATTCCGCGCGCCGATGGCGTATTCGACATAGGGGATGATGGCACGCGTCGCCGGGGCGCGGTAGGGGTCGGAGCCGGTGGAGGTGGCGTAGCGGTCGCAGAGTTGAACGGTGCGCTCGTCGTGGAAATAACGGCGGTGAAAACGGTCCATCGTCGTGAACGGCGCGATGAAGGGGAGCCCCGCGAGCGCCCGCCAGCCGGCGGAGCGAAAGATGTTGAGCGGGTCCCACGGATCCCCGAAAAGAAAGATGCCGGCGGTGGTGTCGTATATCTTCTTTGCCCGGCGGAGGTATCGTTTCACCGCAGCGGCCGGGTCTCCCAGTTTCGCTTCGACCTCGGCGGCGAACCGCTCGGGGTCCTGCCATGCGTCGAGCCGCGAGCCATCGTCCCAGAAATAGCGGGTGATGAGTTCCATCGGTTCGTGACGGACTGTCGCGTTCAGGTCGCCGCCCGCCAGCGTAAAGAATCTCTCGAAAACCATCGGCATCGTGAAGAGCGATGGTCCGGTGTCGAACCGCCATCCGCCCATGCGCAGGTCGCCCGCCTTGCCGCCCGGACCGATCTGCTGTGCGAAGACCTCGACCGTGTAGCCGCGATGGGCGAGTATCGCCGATGCCGCAAGGC
>CAYNMQ010000087.1:0-3427 GCA_964398245.1 uncultured Spirochaetales bacterium
AGCTTGTGAAGCGCGCCGGCGCTCGCCCGTGTCGCCAACCTTCGCGGTATCGTCGCCAGCGAGAACGGGAAACGGGAAGCGGCTCGGAAGTTCTTCGCCGAGGCGGTCAAACACGACGAGCAACCGGCGTATCTCTTCAACCTGAGTCGCGCACTGTACGCCGAGGGGAACCTGCGCGAAGCGGAAGAGGTCGAGATGCGCTCGGTCGCGATCGGAGGAAAAGGCGGATTCGATTATCCGGCGCTGACCTTCCCGACTCCTTACGCGTTCGCCAAGGAACTCGACGGGCCTTCTCCTCAACCGACTTTGTTATCCGACCCCTTGCTGATCCGTCTTGCCGCGATCATCGCCCTTATTCTCGCAATGAGCCTTATGTGGCGGATAGGCGGCGCACGCACCACCGTGGCGCGATGCGTGGAATGCGGCGGGCTTCTCTGCGAGGAGTGCGGCGGGGACACGGAAGAGGTCTGTCTCTCCTGCCGCATCCTCAAGTCGGGAAAAGGGCTCGCCGATCCCGCCGAGCAGAAACGGCACGCGGAGCGGCGTGAACGCTGGTCGGCAAGAAGGCGCTTCCTGTCGCTCGTTCTTTCCGTCGCGGTGCCCGGAGGCGGACTCATATACAACGATCATATCGTCGAGGGATCCTTCTACACCATCCTGTGCGGTTTTCTTTTTACGGTGGCGGCAAGCGCCGCACCGCGCTTTTTGAGCACTTCGGGGGCGCTCTCCGGCATACCGTTCGCTTTGAGCGCAGCGTTCGCCGGCCTTGCCGTCCTGCTGTGGTTCGCGGCCATTCTGCGCTCGTGGCACACCGCCGGGACCGACGAATAGGAGAGAACGAACGATGCTGTCCGGAGAACTACGACTCGGCGCCATCGAAAGCCTGTGGGAAGAGATCTCCGCCGGTGAGATGTCAGGCGTCCTTTCGGTCGAATCGGGCAAGGAGCGCTGGGAGTTCCTGTTCCGGGCAGGGGTGCTTATCGGCGCCCATAAGCAGGGGGGCTCCCCGGGCGACCGGATCGTCGATCTCCTCCTGGAGAGCGGCGTGCTCAGACACGAAACGGTCCGCGACGCGATCAAGAAACAATCGAAGGTCATGAAAAGCTGCGTCGAGATACTCATGGAGGAAGGTCATGTTCCGCTCATACTCTATTCGCGCACCCTTTCGGCCGTCATACGCCTCCACCTGCTCGACGCCATGGCGCGCACAAAAGGGTTCTGCCAGTTCGCGGTGCGGAGCGATCTGCGCGAGGACGCGGGGGCGAAGCCGTTGACCCTCGCCGATTTCAACAGATTCCGCGACTATTTTGCGAATGACCGCCGCCTGTTCAAACAACTGCTCGCCGCCCTGTTCATGCCGGTGACGGTCCTTGAGCGGAAAAGTTTTCCGCTCGACCGGAAATCGCTGTTCTACAGCTATGCGACGCAGGACCGCGACCTGCTGGATTTCCTCGTTCAGATGGCCGAGATGACGAAAGAGGGGGCGCTCGCGCTCGAGCGGGGTATAGCCGGCGTCGCTCCGCGCGATCTTCTCGTGGTGCTGTTGCTGCGCGCTCTCGCCGTCACCCTTGTCGCAGTCGTGATGATCGCCGCGCTCGCCGCCAAGCCTCGGAAGGACCAGCATGAAAGGACACTCGACCAAAAAGCGGCGCTGGTGAATGTGGCATTGAGCCGCGATATGTTCCGCTTCGACACCGGCGAGGAAACCGATGTGTCACGCCTTCTCAGGGCAGGGCTCATAACGCCCGAAGACGCCCTATTATGGGAAAAAGCGATGGAGAACACCCCATGAGGAAACGCACGACCACTCCGCCTTCATCCCGGGACATCCGTTTCGCCGTTCCGCCGGACAGACTCCGGTATTATCCGGCGCTCGAGAAGTACAAAAATCTCTCGGCGCGCCGGATACCGCCCGGTTCCCAGTCCTTTTGCCAGAAGAAGGGCTTCGACGCGATAGACTTCGGCGTCTCGATAAACAAAAAGGGATTCAACATCTATGTGTCGGGAGACCCCGGCACCGGCAAGACATCAAGCGTCAAAAAGTTTCTCGAGAAGATCGCCTCCAAAATGCCGACCCCCAACGACATCTGTTATGTCTACAATTTCGAATCGCCCGACGAGCCGCGTCTCCTCATGTTGCCGGCAGGAACCGGCGAGGTGCTGGTCAAGGAGATGGCCGACCTTCTCGATTATTTCCGTTATCAGATTCCCCGGCAGCTTGAAAGCGAGTCGTTCGAAATAAAGAAGGGAGAGGTGATCCGCTGGTATCAGGAAGAGAGCGAGCGCAACTATCACGGGATCGAAGCAGAGGCCGCACGGCTCAGCTTCGTCATCAAATCAACACAGGGCGGGTTCGTCATAAACCCCATCGTCGGCGGAGAGGCAATCGGCAAAGAAGAGTTCGAGAAACTTGCCGACGGGGAGAAAGAGAAGATACGCAAGAACGAAGAGAAACTTCAGGAAAAACTCATCGCATTCTTCCACCGCGAACGGGTCCTTGAAAAGGAATACCAGGAACATGGTGCGGCTCATCATCGCCGAACCACTCGGCGAGCTCCGCCGTAAATACAACGGGCATCGTGACCTTGGCAACTATCTCGACTCTCTCGAGAGACACCTGCTTGAGAACTTCGATGACTTTTTCACGGCACGCGATGCAAAAGAGGGGAAGGCGGACACCCAGCCAGCCGAGATACCCGATTTCCACGAATACAAGGTCAACCTGCTGGTGAACAACAAGAACCTGACCGGCGCCCCGGTCATCTACGAGACCAATCCGACCTTTCAGAACCTTATGGGATACTTTGAGTACGAAGAGGTCCATAACTCGATCTTCACCGATTTCACCCGCATGAAACCGGGCGCGCTCCACTATGCGAACGGCGGGTTCCTCATCGTTCAGGCGAATGACATCCTCAAGAATTACTACGCGTGGACAGCCCTCAAGCGCTCGATGCGCAACCGGCTCCTCAAGATGGACGACATCGATGTCGACTTCCGCTACCGCGTCAATATCTTCCCGAAACCGCAACCGGTCCCGCTCGATGTCAAGGTCATCATGATCGGTGACGATTATCTCTATCATCTGCTCTATGCCTACGATGACGATTTCATCCGCATATTCCGGGTAAAGGCCGATTTCGAGTCAACGACCGATATCTCCTCCCGCAACACCGACGGCCTCATGCGCTTCATCGCCCGTGTCGTTCAAGAGGACTGTGCTCTCGACTTCGACATCGGCGCCATGCGCCGCATCCTCTACTACAGTTCCCGCAAGGCGGAGGATCAGAAGAAATATTCGGTTGCGGCGTCGGAGCTGGTCGACATCATCCTCGAAAGCGATTTCTGGGCCCGTAAGGAAAAACGGAAGATCGTGGACGAAGAGGCGGTGAAACGCGCGATCGCCATCAAGGAAAGCCGGCACGCC
>CAYNMQ010000087.1:3437-8397 GCA_964398245.1 uncultured Spirochaetales bacterium
AGAAACAGTATTATGAGATGGTCGAGCGCGGCATCCTTCTTCTCGATGTCAGCGGCGAGAAGGTCGGCGTGATCAACGGTCTCGCGGTCTACAGCCTCGGCGATTTCAGCTTCGGCATCCCCTCCCGGATCACCGCGCGTGTGTTCGCGGGACGGAGCGGCATCATCAATGTCGATCGCGAAGTGCGTCTTTCCGGTCAGATACACGATAAAGGAGCCCTCATCCTCGCCGGGTTCCTCGGCGACATCTTCGCGCAGGACAAAACGCTCTCGCTCTCTGCTTCGATCACTTTCGAGCAGAACTACGGCGGCATCGAGGGAGACAGCGCAAGTTCGACCGAGCTGTACGCTCTCCTTTCGGCGCTTGCCGAAGTGCCGCTCCGCCAGTCGGTCGCCGTCACCGGGTCGGTCAACCAGATGGGACAGATCCAACCGATCGGCGGTGTGAACGAGAAGGTGGAAGGGTTCTTCGAGATCTGCAAGATGAGCGGACTTACCGGGGCACAAGGAGTCATCATTCCCCGTCAGAACATCGAGCATCTCAACCTCTCGGACGAGGTGACCGATGCGGTCAAAAAAGGGAAATTCCATATCTACGCCATCTCGCACATCACGGAAGGGGTCGAGATCCTCACCGGGATGCCGGCAGGCCGCCGCGAGAAGGACGGCACTTTCACGAAAGGGAGTCTCTTCGAAAAGGTTGACCAGCGGATCCGCAAGTTGAACCGCATAAAAACATGATCCTTGCCGCGACGGGGAAAGAACGATGCCCTCTCTTCTCATAGAACACCGCACCGACAAGAAACGCGAAGAGATCCGGCTGTGGCTGGAGGCGCATATCGAACGGGAGCTCCGAAGCAGGGTCCCGCGCGAAGAGTTCCAGGTCATGGAGGCGGCGAACGATTGCGCTTTCATCATCAAAGGGAAGAATGTCGGCGCACAGGTTCAGGTCGACGACCATCTTCTTACGATAACGCTCGACTTCCCTCTGTTGTTTGTTCCGTTCCGCTCCATGATCGAGGCCGGCATTCGTGACGCTCTCAGGGATCTATGACCGATTTCTACCGAACTCTCGCCGAGCCATGCGGTCCTTTGGAGACAAAGGAGAAAGGCTCCCGGTTCCTCGCGTTCGCCTCCCCCGCCGCCACGATGGAAGATGCCGAACGCTTTGTCGCCACGCTCATGACGCTTCTCATATCGGATGGGCCTGTCGTACGGGAGACGGCGAAGAGCATGCCTTCCGTTACAGTGACGGGGGCGAACCGGCGGGAACGGCAGGCGCGCCGATCTATCAAGAAATGACGCGCATTGACCTGCTCAATGCGGTGTGCGCGGTGGTTCGTTATTTCGGCGGCGTGAAACTCGGCACCGGGGGGCTCTCACGAGCCTTCAGCGGTGCGGCCCGCGCCCTGTTGTCATCGGCCCCGTTACGCATGGTGCCGGTGACCGAGCTCTTCGTCATCGATGCTCCCTTCGATTGTGTCGGAGCGATCCTGCATCTTACGAAACAGTATGCCGGAGGAGAGATCATTTCGCGGGAGTACCCGGACGCTGCGGTGCGTCTCACCGTGGCGATCCCCCGCTCTCAGGCGGCGGAGTTCGTCGCATGCGTAACGGACAAGAGCAACGGACGCGCCGTCGTTTCTCTTAATCAGCGCCCTTCGCCTCGCTGACCGCTCGGTGCATATCGTCGAAATAAGCCTTGAAGATCGAAACGATGTCGTGGTCGCGGCTGATGAACAGTATCTCACGGTTCCTATAGCACGCCGATTTCGTCCAGTTCATCGATCCGAAGAGCAAAGCCTCGTTCCCGTCAATGACGGCGAATTTGTGATGAAAGTTCAGCGGATTCTCGTTCGTGTCGGTAAGATGGTCATACCATACCAAAGCCCCGAGACTTTCGAGGTATGCGCCAGCACGACGATTGACCGAAGACCCCTGTTCGCCGGCCCAATCGTCAAGGATGACCCTGACACGACGCCCCGCGCGAAGGCTCCGCTTGAGCCCGGTCATCATGGGAGTGCCGGGAGTCAAGGTGTAGATGGCCGCCTCGATGCCCTCTTTCGCGGCGAGGATCGCCTCTTTCGCCGCCCGGCACCCCTTCCCGGGCAAGAAGTAGAGGGTCCCGTACTCGACAGAGCAGCCGGTCTCGCAACGCCGGACGACCTGCATTTCTTCAAGGCTCAGGAACTCCTCGGCAAGGATCTTCGCCATCCGCGGCGCACGATGGAACAGTATCGCCGCGTTCTTCGACGGTCCTGCCGTCAAGTTGCGCGAAGAAAGGAACACGGTGGCTTCGTCGGCCACCAAGAACTTTTCATGCAGTATCCCTTTGGAAGGGTGGAGCTCGACGAAAGAGAACATGGGTTTGCGGTCGAACCTGCCGCGACCGGCGACCACCCTCACGACCACTCCCCTCGCCGCCGCCCGATCAAGCGCCTCGATAGCGGGAGAGCGGCCGATCGTATAGGTCACGGCGGAAAGAGACGCCACGGCACGATCGGCGACCGCGGTGAACGCCGGCTCGATCGCATCGTCAAAAAAGACATCTCCGCCAGCAAATTCGTAGTGATCGCGGACCACCGTCGGCTGGACCGTGGCAAGCGCAGGGACATCGGTCGTTTCCTTAGCGGGGAGCGCCCCTCTTCTCTCATGGATCGCCGGTTCCGGGACGACGAGGAAGTAAAACGCCAATCCGCCCGAGATCAACAACCCCGTTTCAACGAGGGGAACGAGACGGGAAAGAAAAGAGCGCCGCCGGGAGATCAAGCGCACGAGGAGCCGAGAGAGGACAGTATCTTGCCGGCACGATCGTGAAGACGGGAGAATTGATCAAAATCAATGGACTGGAATCCGTCGGAAAGGGCGTTCGACGGATCGAAGTGGACCTCCAGCATGATGCCGTCGGCGCCCAACAAGACCGCAGCCTCGCTTACGGCAGGGATGTACCGGGCGATGCCGACGCCGTGCGATGGGTCAAGAACGACCGGAAGATGCGAAACATCCTTAAGCATCGGGATCGCCGCCATGTTTATCGCGCTGCGTATCGCGTCATCGAAAGTAAGCGAACCGCGCTCGCACAACACGACCCGCTCGTTGCCCTCGAGAAGGAGATATTCCGCCGCAAGAAGGAAATCTTCGATGCGCGCCGAAGGAGCACGCTTGAGAAGCACCGGCTTGCCGCTCCGCCCGACCTCTCGCAGAAGCGCGTAGTTGTACATGTTCCTCGCGCCGACCTGAAGGACATCGATATGCTCGAGAAAAGCATCGAGACTGCGCAAGTCTATGATCTCACTTACCGAACGCATCCCATGGCGCCGGGCGACCTGCTGCATGATACGAAGCCCCTCTTCGCCGAGCCCTTGGAAGCTGTAAGGCGAAGAACGCATTTTGTATGTGCCGCCGCGCAGCAGGCGCACTCCTTTCGACACGAGAAACGAGGCGATGCGTTCAAGCGACTCTTCGCTCTCCACGCTGCATGGTCCTGCGATAAAATGAAATCCGTCGCCAATGCGGACATCGTCCCCGACATCGACGACACTTTTGGCCCGGTACTCCTTGGTGACCAGATAATAAGGACTCGAAACGCGCAAAACCTTCTCGACACCGTTAATGGAACGAAAACGATTGATATCGCCGGCGGAGAGATCCCCGACCACCGGGACGACGGTATATTTGACCCCCTCCAGCACGCTGAACTGAAAGCCTCCGCTCATCAAGCGGCGACGGACATCCTCGAGCACATCGGCCTTTCCGCGCTTGAGTACGATAATCATTCGGCCTCCATACTAGATTTTCGAGGCAAAGGTATTATACCGTAACGCGAAAAATGACAAATTTTTATTTACAAGCAAAAAAAGTCCACTTATAATTCGTCGTTTTCGGTATATGCAAGTTCCGGGATGTCATGACAACCATGGGCAGATTGTTCGCGGCGCTGTTGCTCCTGTGCTGGTGGACGACACTTGCGGCGAAGAGCGACTACGCGGTCCTCAAGCTTTGCTTTGAAAAGGACGGCGCGCCGTTCCTCGTATCCACCAAAGACAAGAAGACCGCCGAGAAAGAAGGCTTCCAACAGGTCAAAGAGACCGACCTCTGGATGCGACGGATGAAGGTCCTTCTCGACTATAATCAGATCTTCTCGTTCAAGGCGGCAGGCGATGCCTGCATCGCCGTATCCCGCATACCCCCCGGCTCACACACCGTCGGCGTTGATTTCAAGGCGGCGTCTTATACGCCCTATGTGACGGTCGGCGCCGTGACGCGCAAATTCAAGGCCGATCTCCTTTTTGACGCGGTAATGAAGGTGGAAGAGGGGCCGACCGTCCCCGTCGAGATCCGGCAAAGCGAAGTTCGGGTGCTTCTTTACGAAACAATAGGAAATCAACCCGTACCCGGTTGTGAGCGTTCCTGCCGCATACCGATCGACATCCCCGTCTATTTCATGGCCCGCTCCGAAGACGACAAGGTGGAATGTCCGATCGATTTCGAACTCGTCGTGGCGAACAACCGAGAGAAGGATCTCGGCTGCTACGCTCCTTCGCGGATCACCGAGCTGCTGAAGAACTTCGTCAAAGAGAACAGCATCAAATGCCGTGCTCATCTCGAATACGCCTTCTTCCGTGTGTTCGGAGAAGGATGCCTCTTGACGATGGAACCGGATCAGAACGGACTTCGGCCTAAAGATCCCGAGGTACGCCTCGTTCCTTTGGAAAAACAGAAGCTTCGCTATTATCTTCAGATCGGCGACGGCGAAAAGAAGATATATACTTTCTCCTCCTCCGACAAGAAGGGAGAGGTCTTTGACCCCCAAAAAGACCAACCCGTCGTGCTTATCGAGGTGCGCGATCAATGAATATCGGCATCTTCATCTCGGGAAGCGGGACCAACATGGAGGCGCTCCTGCGCAGATGGCGCGAGGGAGGCTTTACACAGGTGGAACAGATCTCTTTCGTACTTTC
>CAYNMQ010000088.1:0-5708 GCA_964398245.1 uncultured Spirochaetales bacterium
TTGGTCTTGTTGTCGGTGACGAGCAGCGATGCGCCGCGGTTGAGAAGGATGTCTATGACCTCGCGGTGACCGAATCGGGCCGCGATCATGAGGGCGGTCCGCCCTTCCATGTCGCGCGCGTTCACATTGTCCGCTTTGGGAAGGATCATGCGGACGACGCTGACCGCTCCCTTCGCCGCCGCCTGCATGAGCGGCGTATAGTTGGTGACCGAGGCGATGTTGACATTGGCCCCTTTCGAGAGGAGGTATTCGGCAACGGCGACATGGCCGTTGCTGAGCGCGTGCATGAGCGCGGTGCGCCCGTCTTTCCCTTTCGACTCGAGGCCGGCGCCGCATTCGACAAGCAGTTTCACGAGATCGAGGTGTCCTGCGGCGGAGGCGACCATGAGAGGCGTGTGTCCTTCGGCGTCGAGCGCCGCAAGGAGCGACTTTTTCTCGAGAAGAGCAATTACCTCGTCGAGATCGTTTCGCTTGATCGCCTCAAAAAATGGTTCCGGGGAAGATTCGGCGGCTTTTTCTCCGGATGGAGAGGTCTGTTCTTCGGAAGAGGGAAGTTTGGCGTTTGCCTCTTCGGCGATATTTGCGGAAGAAGCATCTCCCGTGTCAAGAGAACCATTCTGTTCATCAAGCGAAGGTTTCTGTTCGCTCGCTTCTTCCGCGGTTTTTTCTGGTGCTTTTTCCTTTGTTTCTTCACTCATGGTCCCCACCGCCATAAGCAGTTATCCTCTTAAGGATTTTTTTGCTGCAAAAACAGTGCCGCCGGAGAATGTTTTCTGCTTTTCTCATCGGCCTGAGGGAAACTGCAGTTTTTTCCGGCGCAGATCGACCAACCGTTTTTTGCCTGCGGGAAGAAGAGAGAAGATCACCTTGCGTTTATCTTCAGCGGCGATTTCGCGGCGAACGAGCCCTTTTCGTTCGAGGGTGTTCAATATCCGGGAGATGCGCGAAAGCGATA
The DNA here is from genome assembly GCA_964398245.1 of uncultured Spirochaetales bacterium. GTDB lineage: Bacteria > UBP6 > UBA1177 > UBA1177 > JAKLFG01 > CALITV01. Next base: position 956 of record CAYNMQ010000088.1, read on the forward strand.
TACCGAGGTCGTGGGCCAATTCATTGCTGTTTTGGGAACCCTTTTCGAGCGAGCAGAGACTGAGCGCTTCGTTTATCGAAAGGCCGAGTTCCTTTTTGAGAATCCTTTCAAAAAGGTAGATCTCTCGAAACATCCTTTTGAGATCACAGAGTTCTTTCATGAGTACCTCGCACCTTTATTGCCCCGTCTCTCATCTCCTCATGGTAAATTTTGTCAGGGGAGAAGTCAAGGAGAAGAGGCCAAATACTTTCTTATCCTGACAAGATATGTTATGAGGTGGCATAGGATTGAGGAGTATGATCTTGATCCGGGAGGCTCATATGCGAGAAAAAGGAAACGGAAAAGAACACGATCTCTGTCTGTTTCTCGACTCTTCACCAACGGCGTTCCATGCGACCGCGGAGATCGTTCGACGGCTGAAGGAATCTCGTTTTATCCCACTCGATGAACGAGAAGAATGGACCTTGCGCCCCGGCGGTGCCTATTTCGTGTCGCGAAACGATTCGGCGGTCATCGCGTTCCGCGTGGGCAAAAGGGGGCCGCACGAGAGCGGGTTCATGATGGCGGGCGCTCACACCGACAGCCCGCTTCTCAAGGTGAAACCGGAGGCTGAAAGCGCGGTGCGCGGTGTGGCGCGGGTGACGACCGAGATCTATGGCGGCCCCATCGTCTCGACCTGGCTCGACCGCGAACTGGCTATCGCCGGACGGATCATGATGAAGGAAAAACGAGGCTGGGTGCCGCGGCTCGTGGACACCAAGCGTCCGGTGGCGATCATTCCTAATCTCGCGATACACATGAACCGCGAGGTGAACAAAGGGTTCGAATACAACCCGCAGAACCACCTGCAGGCGATCCTCTCGCTTGAGGGTGACACCGGAGGCCGCCCGCAGGTGCTCCGGGAAATGGTCGCCGGAACGCTTGGCATCGCGAAGGAGGCGGTCGGTGAGATGGACCTGTTCCTCTACGATCCCCGTCCGGCGACGCCATTCGGGCCGCGCGGCGAATTCTATGCGTCGGGGCGGATAGACAACCTTGCCTCATGTCACGCGATACTTGCGGCGCTCATTGAAGCGAAGGGTGGCGATGCGACGGCGGTGGCGCTCTTCTTCGACAATGAGGAGATCGGTTCGCGGACGCCGATGGGAGCCGACAGCGCCTTCCTCGCCGCGGTGCTCGAACGGATCGTCATGGCGCATGATGCAGGGCGCGAGGAGTTCCATCGCGCGCTTGCGCGGTCGTTCCTCGTTTCCTGTGACGCGGCCCACGCGGTCCATCCCAATTTCGCCGAGAAGCACGACCCGCACTATGCGCCGGTCATGGGCAGTGGCCCCGTCATCAAGGCGAGCGCCGGATTCAAGTACGCGACGACCGCCGAGACGGCCGAGCGGTTCCGTGAGCTCTGCCGTCGCGCCGGCGTGCCATGCCAGAAGATAGCGAACCGCTCCGATGTGCCGTCAGGGAGCACGATCGGGCCGATGACGAGCGCGCTCCTTTCGATTCCGGGGGTCGATGTCGGCGTTCCCATCTGGGCGATGCACAGCATCCGGGAAACGGCGGCGTTCAGCGACCATCAGGCGCTCATCGCGGCGCTGAAGGAGCTGTATCGCTAGGGGTTACTCCCGGTTCCGCACGCAGATCGTTCTGATGTTGTTGATGTTGGTATCTTTCGCCATGTCGGGCCGGACGATGCCGTATTTGAATTCGACGGTCCATGCCCCGGCGATATCCTTCGCGTTGGTGGTGGAACTCCAGAAATAATCGTCGGTCAGTCCGGGAAAGGTGGTGGTGTGCTCCGGCGCCGCGCCGTAGGTGACGAGGCTCTCCAGCTCGTTGATGTCGGGAAGCCGCCAATCGGTGCGATCGCCCCATGAAAGTGAGGCGCAGAAGGAAAGCGCGTCTTTCCAGAGCAGGTTTGACTGCGCAATGGTCCGCGCCCAGACAAGGCCGGTCAGAAGATCCTCGACGACCGGGTCGCTCCCGGAGGTCGTTTCGAGCCAGCGCACCAGCGGTCGTTCGGGAACATAGTTCCACGGCGAACTGACGCACCGGACCAGATGGAGATTTCCGGCGGGCTCGGAGTAGGACATGCCGGTGCCCGAAAAATCGACATAGTAGTAGTTGTAGCCGTGCTTCGTGCCGGTCCAGAAGGTGTCGGCGGGGGTGGAGGGAAAGTAGAACTCGTCGATCAGCGCTTCGGCGCTCTGGGCGTCGAAGGAAAGGAGACTGAGCAGCTCCTGCCGCGTCGGCAGTCGCCAGTCGGTGCGGTCGCCGTAGTTGCTGGCGGCGAGCCACGCGCAATAGTCGTTCGCCTCGTTCCAATTCCGCTTGGTGAAATCCAAGGTCTTTTGCCACAACAGTTTGGTCTGGTTATCCTCAACAAGCATCGGGCCGGAGGTGGTCCGGTTCAGGAATCCTCGTCCGCCGCCCGAGTAGTTGCCGTCCTGACCGTAGAACTGCGACCCCTCCTGCGGGCAGGCGACCGCTCCGGTCAGATTGTAGCAGGCGGTCTGCCGGGTATCTATGACGCTCCAGCAGATCTCTCCTTCATTGCAGGCGTTCGCAGGGAGGGTGTCAATGTCGGGCGTCACGGTGTCTGCGTCGGGACTTGCGTCGTCGGGATTTGCAGTGTCTTCGTCGGGGTAGCCGGCTAGGTCGGACTGATCCGACAGGTCGTTCTGATCCGATGATTCGACCTGATAGTCTGTAACATTGCCATCGGGAAACGCGAGATCGGTATCGCCGCTCGCGGCGACGCAGGTGCCGTCAACGCACACGAGCGGTCCTTTGCAGGTGCCGTTGTCGAAGCACGCTTCTCCGAGATCGCCGCGCTCCTCGAGCGAAAAATCGCTGCACGCACAGGCGCAGAACGCAACCGTTATCAGAAAATACCGTTTCATGACGCACCTCCGAACCGAAACGAAGATTCATTGTAGCAGAAGCCGTTCACAAAGTCTAGAAGTAGAACCGCATCGAAGTGTAGACGGTATAGGGGTAAAGCCCGAACTCGGAACGGGGGACCGGGTAGGTGAAGCCTATGAGGTCGCCTTTGCGCGCCGTCGCGCCGGCGCCGATCGCCGCGCCGAGGTCCCAGTAGAGGTCGTCGGCGACGCTGTATTCGAGACGCGGCGCGATAAGAAGCGACCCGTCGGTCAGGTTGATGAGCGTCTGGAATGATCCGTTGAGGAGCGGCGTTATCTCCTTGGTGAATCCGACCGCAAGGTAGTGGCTGCCGAGCAGATAGACGCCGCTGTCGCGGTAGGCCGCCTTCGTTGCCGCGTTGGTGAGATAGTTCGACGGCCTCAGTTCGCCGACCATCGAGTAGTGGTATTCGCCGAAGAGAACGAGGTTAGCGTCGGCGAAGTTGTAGTCGGCGCCGGCCGAGAGACGGAAGTTGTCGTCGTCGCTGTCGCGTCCCTCGATAACGCCGTCGGCGGTGTAGGCCGCTTCGAGCCAGACACCGGCGCCGCCGATGGAGCGCTCTATCGAGAGTCCGGCGAGCAGGTTGTACTGGTACTCGACGAGCATCAACGAGAAGTCGGTCTCCCACAGGGCGAATTTGCCGCGCACGAAGGCGGCGCTTTTCGAGAAGCGGCCGTCGGGACCGAAGACATAGCCGACATCGAGTTCGCTCATCTCGCCGAGAGGGAACTTCACGCGCGCCGCGTCGACGCCGACCTTCTCCTCGCGGTTGATGTCCTGAAACGAGAGCGGCGCGAAGACATCGGTCGGGCTCAGGAACTTCGCCGTGCCGAACGATATCGCCTGCCGCCCGATGAAGATATCCATGAAGGGGAGCGCAAAGGTGAGGTCGAGCCGGTCGAGCGAGTGAGGGAACGAAAGAATGCCGTCGGGGGTGGTGTAGAGGGTCTCTTTGAAGTCGGTGATGCGGTAGTCGTTCAGCGACGGGGCGAACAGGTCGTTCATCGCCGTCGCAAGATGAGAGACGGTGGGAGACACCTGCCATGCCGCTTCGGCCGAGAACCAGTCGGCCGGTTTGTAGAAAAGGCGCAGGCGGAGCGCGTTCTGCACCGTCTCCTGCGGTTTATAGGGTTCGGAACCGTCGAAGAGCGTGTTCTTCTGGAAGCCGCTTACGCCGACATACTGCTTGTCCCAGCCCGAAAGGGTGAGCCCTTCGGCCAGTTCGACCGCCGACAGCGTCGCGGTGAAAAACAGTATGAATGCGAAGATCGTTCGCATCAGCCGCGCACCTCGTCGGAAACCACCGCGCCGTCGCGCAGGGTGATGAGCCGCCGCGCGTGCTCCATGATCATCCGGTCGTGGGTCGAGAAGAGGAAGGTGACGCCGTGCTTCTCGTTGAGTTCCTTCATCATGTCGAGGAGATCGTGGCCCGTCTTCGAGTCGAGGTTGGCGGTCGGCTCGTCGGCGAGGATGATGTCGGGCTTCGAGACCATCGCGCGTGCCACGGCGACACGCTGCTGCTGGCCGCCCGAGAGGTGTATCGGCAGGCGCTTCTGCATCCCTTCGAGTCCCACTTCGGCGAGTATTTTCGCGACCCGCTCGTTCCGTTCCTTTTTCGGCACCCCTTGGAGGAGCATCACATACTCGATGTTCTCCTCGACGGTGAGGACCGGGATGAGGTTGTAACTCTGGAAGATGAAACCGATATGGTCGCGTCGGAAATCGGAGAGTTCCGATCCGCTCATCGCCGAGATCGCCCGTCCGCCCAGTTCCACCGCGCCGCTGTCGGGCTTGTCGAGGCCGCTGATGATGTTCAGGACGGTCGTTTTAC
>CAYNMQ010000088.1:5718-8368 GCA_964398245.1 uncultured Spirochaetales bacterium
GCCCGGCGATGGCGGTGAATTCGCCTCTGGCGATGGTGAGTGATACCTCTTTCAATGCCTCGACCGTCACCTCACCGGTGCGGTAGGTCTTCGATACCTTGTCGATGCGGATGAGCGGTTCCATCGTATGCTCCATTCAGAGGTTAAAGTCCGTGTTTCATCGCCTTGGCGGGGGTCAGTTTCGCCGCGTACAACGCCGGGTAGAGGCCGACCAGACAGGTAAATATGAAAAGGAGGAAGGGATAGAGGGTGAATTGGGAGATGGTGAGGACCGGATAGATCGGGTCGCGCAGGGCTACCACGAACTCCGAATCGCTGTAATCGAGGCCGCCGTAGTGCAAGAGCAGGCCATTCACGATGAGTGCGATGACGATCCCCATCGCGATGGAGATGAGGGCGAGCGCCCCCGCCTCCATGACCATGAGTTGCGCCGCCTGCCGCGGTCGGGTGCCGATCGCCCGCATCACGCCGAACTCGAACATCCGTTCGTAGAGTGACATGAAGAGCGTGTTGATGATGCCGACCGACACGATGCCGAACAGGATGATGCCGACGAGAAAGAGACTGAAATCGGTCATCGAGCGCATCATGGCGAGCTCCGACACGAGTTTGGTCCATGACAGCGCCTCGTTGCCGCCCGCCGAGTATGCGCTCCAGATCGGCAGTGTCTCGTCCTCGGCCTGTCGGCGGTCGCGGAACGCGAAGGCGATCTCGTGCAGTTCGCCGCCTATTTTGAGCAGTGCCTGCGACCGTTTGAGCGGAATGAAGGCCATGCCGCCGTCCATCTGGCGTGACCCGAACCGGAAGATGCCGCCGACGCGGAAGAGTTCCTGAGACAGTTCGCCGGTGTGCGCCTGCGCCACCGTCACGACCACCTTGTCGCCGAGCCCCACTTCGAGCAGGTCGGCCGTCTTTTCGCCCAGCAGTATCTTCGGCTCGTCGGCCGAGGCGAGGTAGTCGCCCGATACGAGCAGGTCGTCTATCTTCGACAGATCGCGTTCAAAGGCCGGATCGATGCCGTAGAGCATCACCGACTGGACATTGGCGGGGCTGGTCAGCATCCCGAAGGCGGCGGTGCGCGGGGCCGCCTGCCGTATCAAGGGATCATTTCTCAGTTTTTCGAATATCGCCGGACCATCCGCGATGGTCAGTTCGACCTCGAAGGTCTTGCGGAAGTTCTCGCGGTGCACCTGTCCCTCGCCGAGAAAGGTGTCGGTCGCCGACGAGATCATGTTGTCGATGGTGCCGATGGTGATGGCGTCGGTCGTTATCATCGCGGCGAGCCCGAGCCCGATCATGAGCCCCGCCAGTAGCGTCCGCCGTTTGTTGCGGAACAAATTGCGCCACGCGAGTTTTACGAAGAGCGTCATGGCGGCCTCCTACAGCGACCGCAGGGCGTCGACCGGTTTGATTCGGGCGGCGCGGAAAGCGGGCGGCAGCGATACCAAGAGCGCGGTTGCCATGACCAGCAGGAACGATTTCCAATAGACGATCGGCACGAACTCGGCGCGCAGGGTGGTGACGGTGAGTCCGGCGATGGTGACCGGTTCGGGGTAGGTGATGCCGACGGCGGCGAAATACCACAGCGCGAGCGAGCCGATGATCGCGCCGACGACGCAGGAGAGAAGCGCGAGCGTCGCCGTTTCGATGACGATGAGCGCGAATATCCGTCGGGGACTCGTCCCGATGGCCGCCATCACGCCGTATTCGCGGGTCCGCTCGAGCACCGACATGAGGACGGTATTGAGGACGCCGACCGCGACGATGATCATGATGATGAACTGGCTGATGTTGTCGCCGCGGCGGTCGGCCTGCATGGTGCGGTAGAATTCCGGCTCGACCTCCATCCACGATTCGGCCGACAGGTCGCGGAATCCCGCCGCCGCGAGCGCCGCACCGATCCGCCGGGTCATCGCTTCCGCCTTTTTGTGATTCTCGAAGAGCAGGGCGAGTTCGTGTATCCTGCCGCCGAGCGTCAGGTATTCCTGCGCATCGGCGATGTGGAGATAGACATTGTTCTGCTCCGAGGTGTCTTTCGAGTCGCCGAGTATGCCGGCGACGGTAAAGATGTCGTTGGCGATCGAGCCGTCGGCCCCCTGCGAGATGAGAACGAGCTCGCTCCCGATCTTCGCCTTGAGAACATCGGCGACATTACGGCCGGTGAGCGCCTGCCGCGCCGCGGCGGTGGGCAGAAACGCCCCTTCGCTCACCTTGTTGGCGATGCGGGTGACGCTTCTCTCGCGTTCGGGGTCTATCCCGACGATCCGCACGCCGGTCGTCTTGGCCTCGACGAAGGCGAGCGCGGCGGCGTGAATGCGCGGGGCGACGGCGGTGACGCCCCGCTCTTTGGCGAGCGGCGCGTAGAGTTCGGGCGTGTCGGCGAAGTTCTTGGAGCGCGACGGCCGGTCGAGATAGCCCTTGGCGTGTATCTGGGCGTGGCCGGTCCGGTCGCGGGTGACGAGATCTATCATCATCCCCCACGCCCCCTGACTGAAGCCGGTCGATATCGCGAGCAGGGCGAAGCCGATGACCATCGTGATGCCGGTGAGCAGACTGCGCCGCCGCTGGCGCAACAGGTTGCGGAACGCCATTTTGAAGATCAGCATGACTACCTCTTTTTCTGCAGGTTGCGCAGGGTGAAGGTGTCGGG
>CAYNMQ010000089.1:0-1419 GCA_964398245.1 uncultured Spirochaetales bacterium
GATGTGTGGCTCACTTGATTACGGGAGGCGAACAATAATGAGGAGAGCGGTGAATCTGGTATGGCTGTTATGCCTGTTCGTCGGAGCGATCGCGGGTTGCGATAAGGGAGGTAAGAAACCTACCGGGGATGCTCTCTGCGGTAATGGCGCTATTGACAGCGGGGAGGTATGCGACGGATCGAACCTGAACGGCGCCACCTGCGAGATGCTCGGCTTCGGCGCAGGCACCCTGTTGTGTGCCGCGAACTGCCTCTCCTTCGACATGAGTGCTTGTGGCCCCTCTCTTACCTGCGGCGACGGCGTGAAGAACGGCGCCGATGTGTGCGACGGCGACGACCTCGGCGGACAGAGCTGCCAGACGCAGGGCTTCTCGGCGGGCGACCTGAAGTGCCTTTCCAACTGTGGCGGCTTCGACACCTCCTCCTGCACCGGCCAGATCGTGTGCGGCAACAATACGATAGAGGGGAACGAGGTGTGCGACGGGGCGCAGTTGAACGGTGCGACCTGCGAGACGCAGGGATTCGGCCCCGGTACGCTCGCCTGCAAAGGCGACTGCTCCGGCTACGACACCTCCGGTTGCGGCGAAGAGTGCCAGCCGCAGTGCGGGACGCGGGTCTGCGGTCCCGACCCGATCTGTCAGGAATCGTGTGGCGACTGCGGCGACTTCGAGGTATGCAGCGATGACGGGCAGTGCGTCAAGACCTGCGACTTCGACGAGGTCGAGTCCGACATGTCGCTCAACATCGATCTTGTCACGGCGCCCGTCTCCGGCCAGATAGCGCTCAATGGTGCAGTGATGCCCGACAATACGCTGAACCAGTACTACGACCGCGGATATGTCCGTTTCGTTCACAAGGGGAGCGGCGACACCATCTCCTTTCCGGTCGGTGTCACCGGCATCGCGCAGTTCTCCGGAACGCTTTTTGCCGGAACTTACGATATCGTGTATGTGCCGTGGAGCGCCGATTACCAGAACGCAACGCCGGTAACGCGGTATGTGTTTGCCGAGGATGTCGTAGTGGCGGGGAGCTGGCAGCGTAACTATTCGTTGCCGACCGTCACGGTGAGCGGCACTGTGACGCTGAACGGCGCGCAGATGCCCGCCAACACATTGAATCAGTATTATGACCGCGGCTATGTCAGATTCACCGACAAGAAAAGCGGCGATTCTTTCGCGGTCCCGTTGGGCGTCACCGGCCCCGCCGCCTTCTCGACGACGATGTTCGCCGGAGACTACCGGGTGACCCTCGTTCCCAACGGCGCCGATTACCAGAATGTCCTGCCCGATCAGGACATCGTCCTCAGTGAGAGCGAGACGCTCACCCAGAACCGGTCGCTTGCCTACAATGTCGCGACCATATCGGTCAGCGGCACCGTGACGCTGAACGGCGCGCAGATGCCGGCCAACACGCTGAACCA
>CAYNMQ010000089.1:1519-8276 GCA_964398245.1 uncultured Spirochaetales bacterium
TCAGCGGCACCGTGACGCTGAACGGCGCGCAGATGCCGGCCAACACGCTGAACCAGTACTATGATCGTGGTTACATCCGCTTTGTCGATACCGTGTCTGGCTCCACGATCTCGTTCCCTCTAGGAGTCTCCGGATCAGCCGACTATACCGGTTACCTCTTCGCTGGAAGCTATCGTGTTCTCCTTTCTCCGACCGCTTCCGATTATCAGAATGTCCTTCCCTACATTCTGCATGAACTCGAGGCCGGAGCCACCTTCGGGGCCGATACGACGCGCAACTGGAATGTCTCCACCGCCGAGGTGAAGGGTGTCATAACGCTCGACGGCGCGCAGATGCCGGCCAACACGCTGAACCAATACTACGACCGCGGGTATGTCCGCTTCGCCGACGCGGCGACCGGAGACAGCTTTTCGTTCCCGATAGGCATCACTGGTCTTGCCGAATATACCGCGAGGGTATTCACCGGCGTCTACAAAGTTGATCTGGTCCCGACCAGTGCGGACTACCAGAATGTCCTACCCGACATCAACAAGCGGCTTGACGACGCGCTCACCGTAACGGCCGACATGACCAAACATTTCCCGGTCGAGACGGTCTCTCTGACCGTATCCGTGACGCTGAACGGCGCGCAGATGCCGGCGAACACCCTGAACGCATATTACGACCGCGCCTGGCTCCGTTTCTCGAATACCGCGAGCGGGGACAGTCTCTCCTTTCCGCTCGGCGTTACCGGGCCGGCGGCGACCACCGTGAAGATATGGAAGGACGACTATCAGGTGACGCTCGTGCCGCAGAGTGCCGACTACCAGAATGTCCTGCCCGACCTCAGCCTGGTGCTGGAGAAGCGGCGTACGATAACGGCTGGCTCTCCGCTTTCATGGGATGTCGCGACGGCGACGGTGAGCGGCGTCGTGACGCTGAACGGGGCACAGATGCCGGACAACACGCTGAACGAATACTACGAGCGCGGTTGGCTTCGCTTCACCAACAAGCGTTCCTATGATTATCTCTCGGCCGATTTCGGCATCACCGGGCCCGGCTACTATAGTATCACGCTTTGGAAGGGGCCCTACGATGTGTCGCTTTCGCCGCGGAGCGCCGATTATCAGAATGTCCTCCCATATCTCCAGATCCCGCTCCGGACCGGCTGTTATGAGATCGGTGCCGACTGCACCGCCGACAAGGGCGACATCACCGGCGTCTGGGAACTGACCGCCGAGGATCCGAACTGGGGGGTCTGGATATTCAATTTCACGCAAAGCGGTACTACGGTGAATGGTGCCGGCTCGAACAACTTCGGACAGACGGCCACCGTGCAGAACGGCACGCGAAGCGGCGACACGATATCGTTCAAGATACAGCCCTACGGCGAGGTGGCGGTGAAGGGGACCCTGCTGAACGGTTGTGCGATGACCGGTACCTTCGAAGATCTCTCCTATGGACAAGGGATCATCAAGTGGGTCGGCGAACGGATAGAATAACGAAAGATTTGCCTTCAAGCCGATTTCTGCTAGGCTGACCCGTCACAACCGCAAGGGGGCACCGATGTTGGGACATCCGAAAGGCTTGTATGTGCTGTTCATGACCGAGATGTGGGAGCGGTTCTCGTTCTATACGATGCGGGCGATCCTCGTTCTCTATCTGGTGAGTTTCGTGTTCGCCGACATGGCGGGAGGGGCGCAGGCGATCCGCGATCGGGCGCTCGAGGTGTACGGAACCTATTTGTTGCTTGTCTATCTTTCGGGGCTCGTCGGCGGATTCTTTGCCGACAAAGTGCTCGGTTCCCGGAAGGCGATCTTCATCGGCGGCATCGTGATGGGAACGGGTCTTTTCGTGATGATGGCTCCTTCCTTGGTCTTCTATGGTCTTGGACTCGTCATCGCGGGCAACGGCTTTTTCAAACCGAACATCTCGACCATTGTGAGCGGTCTCTACGCGGAGCGCGACAGCCGCCGTGACGGCGCCTTCACCATCTTCTACATGGGCATCAACATCGGCGCTTTCCTTGCCATCTTTTCTGCGGGCTTTGCTGAGAGCTTGGGGAATTGGAACCTCGGCTTCGTCATCGCCGGGATCGGCATGATCGTGAGCCTCTTTGTGTTCGGCCTCGGCCAGAGACACCTCGGAACCGCTGGTTTCCCTCCGGGGCGCGAGGTGAACACCGAAACGCGGCTTACGGCCCGGGACGGGCGTGACATCGTATTGTGGGCGCTGATAATGACGGGAACCGTTCTTGGGCTGGTCTTCCTTTGGAATCACGGACTTTCTCCCTTGTGGGGCATGGTGCCGGGAATCGTGAAACTTGGCGCAGGCATCCTGCTCATCCTTGCCGCGCTCGGCGGGTTCGTTGCGGTGAACCGGGACAACACCCGCGAGGAGTGGGAACGGATCATCAGCATCGTGATTCTCTCGGTGTTCGTGATATTTTTTTGGGCAGGTTTCGAGCAGGCGGGGGGAACGATGAACCTCTTCGCCTATGAGCAGACCGACCGCCATCTCTTTGGTTGGGAGATCCCTGCCACTTGGTTCCAAGGAGTCAATCCGCTCTTCATCGTGCTCCTTGCGCCGCTTTTTTCGATGCTCTGGGGACGGCTCGACCGTTCTCGCTTTCCTCTTTCGACGCCTGCCAAAATGGGCATCGGCATGATCGTGCTGGGGCTCGGTTTCATCGTCATGTACTTCGGTGAAGGAGTTGCGGCGCAGTACGGCAAGGCGGGGATGGGCTGGCTCGTCGCCGTCTATCTCTTGCACACGATGGGCGAACTTTGTCTGTCCCCGATAGGGCTTTCGATGGTGACGAAACTCTCTCCGGTGCGCCGTGTGTCACTCATGATGGGGGTCTGGTTCGCCTGCACCGCCATCGCCGATTATCTCTCGGGGCGTCTCGAGGCGATAACCCATGCCTTTGGTATCAACCTCTGGGCGACGCTCATCGCCACCTCGATCGGTGCCGGCGTTCTGTTGCTCATGCTGACGCCGCTACTCAAAAAATGGATGCACGGCCGGGCATGAATCCTCGTTATACGCATATTCTCTGGGACTGGAACGGCACACTCATAGACGACGCGTGGCTCGGCGTCGAGATCATCAACGAGATGTTGACCGCTCGCGGAATCGCTCCGATCACCCTTGAACGCTATCGCGCCGTTTTCGGTTTTCCGGTACGCGACTATTACCGCGAGATAGGGTTTCTGGTGGACGAAGAGCCGGTCTGGGAAGAGGTGGCGAACGATTTTATTGCGCGCTACCATCGCCGGATGCACGAGGTGCGCCTGTTTCCCGATGTCGTACCGACGCTGGAACGATTTCAAGAAAGGGGTATGAAACAGGCCATTCTTTCGGCGATGGAGGAAAGGACCCTAAAACGCCAAGTGAACGACCTCGGTATTTCACGCTTCTTTGCGCATGTCCAAGGCATAGACAACCACTACGCCGACGGGAAAGCGCACATGGCCGGTGTCATTGCATCATCCTTGAACGCCGACCCTCGTTCGATACTGTTCATCGGCGATTCTTTGCACGATATCGAGGCGGCGCGCCGGATCGGGTGCGACTGCATACTTTGTTCGCGTGGCCACCAGTCGAAGGATCGGCTCCTCGCCGCCGGAGTGCCCGTGGTCGATTCTCTCGTCGAGGCGGCGGCGCGTCTTTTTTGAAAGTTGCATTTGACCGTGGGCGCGCTACAATGCCGCCATGAGACCAACGATAAAGGAGATACTTGCGGCATTCGGCAGGCCGCTCGCCCTCGTTCCCTTTTTCGCTCTCTTTTATCTTCTCGGGACGCTGGTGTCTCTTCTCGAGCACACGGTACAGTGCTTCCCCATGACGGTGGTGCCCAGCGAGAAGTCGCTCGCCGAACAGGTCGCGGCGCTGCCCGGGAACTGTTCGGTGGTCGTCGAAACCGAGAAATTCATGATAGAGAGCGCCATCTTCAGCGATGTCGATCTGCCGCCGGTGCGCGATATCTACCTTGTGATGCTGGAAGGCGATTATGGGCGCCGGGAGGACCTGCTTCGTCTTTCCGACGCGATCGTTGAAATGAATCCGTTCCTCAAACGGGTTGCCGACCTGTATGTCTCCGGAAAACTTAAACTGTTCGCCGCATCTTTTGCGTTGGGCGTGATCGTCGCCGTGCTCACATTCCCCGTGGCGTTGCCGCCACGCACGCCCTTCCGGCGGCTCGACAACTCGGCTATGCTGTTCGGCGGCATCTTGTTTCTGCTATGTTTCGTTGGCGGGTTTCTCACGGCACCTCCGGTGTTCAGAGGAGTGTATTTCCTTGCCACTGCGGCAGGACTCGTCTTCGCCCTCGTTTTCCGGCTCATGGTGAGACGCTTCGAACATCCGCGGGTGACAGAGGGAACCAAGGCATAGGGTAGGCGGTTGATATGACTATCGGATTTTTTCTCGGCACACATCGTGCGTGTGTCCGGATATGGGCATGAAAAGGCAAACGAGGGAGTGACACGATGAGAATGTTGGCAAGTGCTTGCGTCTTATTGTGGACGGTGATGCTTGCGGCTCAAAAGAGCCCTCTGCCGGCGTGGGAGACCGACGAGGAGAAGGCGGCTTCGGAAGGAAGGAAGGTTCCCTTCGACCTGCAGATGCGCGTTCCTCCCCAGAATGTTCCCTATGGACCCGCCGAATATGCGAGCATGGAGGGGGTCGTCATTCAGGTGCAGACCTACAACACCGCCATCCGCAAGTATTACGCCGAGATGATAAAAGGCATTATCGCGGCGAAAGCGATCCCCTATATCATTGTGGAAAGCACCAGTGAACAGAACACGGTCACCTCGCAGGTGCTCACACCGAACGGCATCTCGGCGAGTGCTGTCCAGTTCCTCGTTTTTCCTTATGATGCCAACTGGACACGCGATTATGGTCCATGGCATGTTTACCTAGACAAGAGTACTCGCGCCATCGTGGATCATCACTACTACGATCAGCGTCCCAACGACGATGCAATCCCAGTGAAATTGGGGCAGTTGTGGGGAGAGCAGGTCTTCAGCAGTGGTTTCTACACGGAAGGCGGCAACTTCATGACCGACGGACGCGGCACCTGCTGGATGTCGCCCGGCGTCTTCAGCAAGAATGATCTGCAAGATACCCCGCAGAACCGGGCGACGGTCGCCCAACTCTTCAAAGAGTATATCGGCTGCGACTCGGTGACCTTCCCGGTCTCGATACCGGGCGAGGGAACGACCCATATCGATATGTACTCGAAGATACTCAACCAAGACACGATCATCGTGAGTTATTCGAAGAGCGAGTGGGGTGCAGAGGCGGACGAGATCGCACAACTCGATGCGGCGGCGGAACTCTACGCGAACACCCCGAAACCGGGCGGCGGCACCTTCAAGGTGGTGCGTATTCCCATGACCTTTTCTCACTCGTGGTGGTCGGCCACTTACTACACCCATACCAACTCGCTTATCGTCAACGACCATGTCCTCGTGCCGACTTATGGCCGCGGTACCGATGCCGAGGCGCTTGCCGTGTATGAACAACTGATGCCCGGCTATACGGTCGTTGGTATAGATTCCAACGAGATCATCCCGGCGGGTGGTTCAATTCACTGCACGACGATGCAGGTGCCGGTGAAGCAGTACAAGGCCTGCGGTGACGGCGTCATCGGAGAGGGGGAACAGTGCGAACCGCTCTATTGGGGCGGAGTAAAAGACTGCACCGATCTCGGCTACGAGTCGGGCGATCTCTTCTGCACCGAAGAGTGCCTGTTCGATGTTTCGGGATGCGTAGCTCTCGAGACCTGCGGCAATGGCACGGTTGACGAGGGAGAGGTCTGTGACGGCAATACGATCGCTTGCACCGACCTTCCCGGCAAGGATTATGTCAGCGGGACGGCGATCTGCCTGTCGAGTTGCGGCGCATGGGACGAGAAGGATTGCCTGACGGCGACCTCCGACGATACGCCGCAGCCGGACGACGCCCAACCCGACGACACTCTGCCGGACGATGAGTTTCCCGATGACACGCTTCCCGACGAGGTCGTGACCGACGATATGCCCACCGATGATGTCCCGACCGACAGTATTATACTGCCTGACGAGACGGCGAACGACACGCCGATCGTACCCGACGACGACACCCTCGTCGTTCCTGATGTCGACACCGGCAAACGCGCCGTCCATAGCGGCTGCGGCTGTTCGGTGGTGTTCTGATCGCGGAAAGACGCATGCGTTGGGTACTTGCCCCGTTCATGTTCGTTGCCGTTTTCCTTGCCGCCTGTTCGGGCGGATCGGGATCGCCGGAGGGGGATAGCGATACGGCCGCCGGGCAGGATGCTGATGTCGCGGCGGCCGACGAGGGGGAAAAGGACGAGCGGGACATAAGCGACATACATGACGAAGCGGTCGGGGAAGATACCATCGCTGTAGATCAGACAATCGTCGACGAACAGGCCGATATCGCAGAGCCTGACGACGACCTGACCGACGCGGAAATCTCCGACGGGGACGGCGATGCCGCGATCCTTCTGCCGCCGGCCAATGCGCAGTTCGACTACCAACTGGGTGGCGCCTACGACCCGCCCGTGGGGGTCATGGTGGTGGCGCGCGATCGGACTGCCACACCTGTCGCCGGACTCTATAACATCTGCTATGTGAACGGTTTCCAGACCCAGCCGGACGAAGCGAACTGGTGGCTGACCCAGCACCCCGACCTCATTCTGCGCGACGGTAACGGTGATCCGGAGATAGACCCCGACTGGCCCGACGAGCTGCTTCTGGACATCACG
>CAYNMQ010000090.1:0-8097 GCA_964398245.1 uncultured Spirochaetales bacterium
CACTTGTCGGTCACCTCGACCTGCCAGCCGTCGCGTATCTCCTGATCGAAGATGCCGAACTCGTAGCGGATGCCGTAGCCGATCGCCGGGATGTCGAGCGTCGCGAGCGAGTCCATGTAGCACGCGGCGAGCCGCCCGAGGCCGCCGTTGCCGAGCCCCGGCTCCTCTTCCTGCTCCAGTATCTCGTCGAGGCTGAGCCCGAGGCCGGTGACCGCCTGTTTCACCGCGTCGTAGAGCCCGAGGCTGACGAGGTTGTTGCCGAGATGCGGCCCGAGGAGGAACTCGGCGGAAAGATAGCAGACGGTACGGCTCGCCTGCCGGTAGTAGGTCTCGGCGGCCGCCGTCCAGCCGGCGAGCAGACGGTCGCGCACCGTATAGGCGATCGCGAGATACCAGTCGTTGCGCGTCGCCATCTTCGGGAACTTGCCCTGATGACAGGCGAGGTTGTCGAGTATCGCCTGCCGGATCGCCGCGACCTCGTGACTCGTCCGGACCGCGTGACCGCCGTGATGTTTCTCCCCCTCGCCACCGGAGTGATGATGTTTGTGATGTCCCATGAAGACCTCCCTTTTCTCGGATAGGAAGAAGGTAGCAAGATAAGAAGAAAAAGGCAAATAAGAGGAAGCGGCGCTACAGGGGAAGATATATCCTGAAAACGGCGCCGCCCCCCGGCGCATCGTCAACCTCGATGAAACCACTGTGCTGATCGGCGATCCGTGCCGCTATCGAAAGTCCCAGCCCAGTGCCGTGAGGCTTGGTGGTATAGAAAGGATTGAAGACCTTGTCGCGTATCTCTTGAGCCACCCCCGGGCCGCGATCGGCGACGGCGATGCAGACATACTCGTTTTTCCCCTTGCGTCTCCGCTCGACGGCAACGGTCACCATTGATTCCTCGGGTGAGGCATCTACTGCATTGAGCAAGATGTTGAGCAAGAGTTGCGTCAGTTTCTCGCGGTCGGCGCTGAGGGTGATCGGTTCCAGTCGCGTTTCGAAACGCACTCTTTTCTTCGCCGCCTGCGGCGCGAGGAAGGCAACCGTATCGGTCACAAGCACCGCGAGATCGACCGTCGAGACGACGAACTCTTGGGGACGGGCAAAGGCGAGAAAGCGTTCGAGGAGCCCCGTCAGGCGTTCAAGCTCGGTACGCTGTATCTCCACCATACGGCGGCGCGGCGAATCTGGAGGAATCGCATCGGCGATTATGTCGGCGGCTCCTTTTATCGAAGCGAGCGGATTCTTTATCTCGTGCGCGAGACCGGCGGTCATCTCGCCGAGCGCCTGCAGGCGTCCGGACCGTATCAGTTGCTCCTCGAGCAGTTTCATCTCCTCGAGCGTCTCCGAAAGCCTTCGGGCGATCTCCTCCTGTCGCCGCCGTTCGCGCCGCTCGCGCTCGACGAGCGTTCCGGCGATGAAGGCGATGATGTTGAAGAGCAGTATCTCGAGTATTTTTTCGGTAGAGGCGCCCGGATCGTGGTGGAAATGGTGTACAAAGAGCTGGAAGGCGTGCGGTAGGTAGATGAGCGACGATACAATAGACGCGGCGAGCGCCCCGCGGAGCCCCCACCCGAAGGCGCCGACGACAATGGGCAGGTAGTAGAGCCGCCGCAGGATATCGTGGACCCATGTGAGATCGGCACTCGTTGCGAAGTGTGCCGCGGTGATGGCGAATATCGGACCCCAGAGAAGTCCCCACGCCTTGAGCGACAGGAGTTCAGCGATCTTTTTCATCGCTCCTCCTGCCGATGCCGTACTGCTCGAGGCGATAGAGAAGCACATGGCGCGGTATCTTCAACAGCCGCGCCGCCTGCGCCTTGTTGCCACCACTCCGCTCCAGCGCCTGCACGACGAGTTCTCTTTCGACCTCGGTGAGCGCGATGCCTTCGGGCGGCAGTCGGACGCGTCCCGACGCACTCACCACCGCGCCATCGGAAGTCACGGACGGTGCCGTTGGCAGAAGCTCTATCGGCACCGTTCCTCCGTCAGCGAGGAGCGCTATCCGCTGGCAGATGTTCTCGAGTTCTCGAACATTGCCGGGCCAGCGGTATTCGGTGAGCCGTCGTTTCGCCGCTGCGTCGAGTATGAACGAGCGGTCCGGCGCGTAGGAGCGGAGAAAATGTTCGGCGAGTGGCAGGATGTCCTCGCTCCGCTCGCGGAGCGGCGGTATGTGAAGCACGATGACATTGAGCCGATAGAACAGATCGAGCCGAAACCTTCCCTCGTCGACGAGCTTGGCCAAATCACGGTTGGTCGCGGCGATGACACGGACATCGACCGGCACCGGTTCGTCTCCCCCGACGACATCCACCGTCCGTTCCTGCAGAACACGCAGAAGTCGCGGCTGGAGAACGAGCGGCAACTCAGCGACCTCGTCAAGAAAGATCGTCCCGCCGTGTGCCAATTCGAACTTCCCCTTCGCATCGCGCGTGGCGCCGGTGAAGGCTCCTTTACGATGACCGAAGAGTTCGCTTTCGATAAGTTCGGCCGGTATCGCGGCACAGTTGACCGCCACGAACGGGCCATCAGCACGCAGCGATCGGCGATGAATGCGCCGCGCGAGCAGTTCCTTACCGGTGCCGCTCTCGCCGGTAATGAGCACCGTAGAATCGCTCTCGGCGACGCGGTCGGCCACACCGACCACCGTTTCCATGGCCGATGATCGGTAGATAAGTTCCTTTCCTTCACTCGACGCCGATCGCTTCAGCACCGCGTTCTCGTGAGTGAGCCGCGCGTGCTCGAAGGCGCGATTCACGACGATCTTCAGGTGATCGCGGTCGCACGGCTTGGGGATGAAATCGAAGGCGCCCGCCTTCATGGCGGCGACCGCCGTTTCGACCTCGCCGAAGGCCGTTATCACGATCACCGGCGTCCCGGGAGCGAGCGTGTGGACCCGTCTGACCAGTTCCATCCCGTCCATGCCGGGCATTTTGAGATCGGTGATGACGACCGGGTGACGAAGGCGGCGGAACAGTTCGATCGCCGCCATGCCGTCGGGAGCGGCATCGACCGTGTAGCCTGCCTCGGTGAGGGTGAACGACATCACTTCGCGGAAACTGGCGTCGTCGTCGGCGATGAGCACTCTTTTCTCTCTCATGAATACTATTCTACGAACACGACGATGAAAAGTCTACACTTTTCTTACCCGCCGGTCCACTATAATTGATAACTCATTGTTTTTACATGACACAGAGAATGCATCGTTGTTGGCACATCCCATGCTCAATGAGGAGCGTGGCTCGTAACCTTTGAAAGGAGAAGGTCCGATGAAAAAGATGTTGGCGATGGCGCTCATGGTCGCGGCGATGACGCTGGGCGCGGCGAATGTGATGGCGGGCGATGGTTGCGGTTGCAACAAGGGCGGTAAGTCGGAGTGCACCTGCGGCAAGGATTGCAAGTGCGGTTGTCAGGAAGGAAAGCCCTGCACCTGCGACTGCGCCAAGAAGAAGTAGTCCCCCGCGCTTTGTCCCCCTTCCCCGCAAGACGACCGGCCGGTTCCTACCGGCCGGTTTCTTTTTCACATGTTGTTGACTTCGCCGTACGCGGAAAGTAGAATGAAATGCTTGTTCGGGAGGATGGCGTGAACCTGTTATTCGAGGCAGCCGCCGATATCTGCAAGTTTTTCGACAGCAGGGGTTGGGATCATTGTATCATCGGCGGACTCGCCGTTCAGAGATGGGGCGAACCGCGCACCACGCTCGATGTCGACCTGACGCTTCTGACCCGATTCGGCAACGAACAGGAATACATCGACGCGATCCTCGCGAACTACGAGAGCCGCGTGGCCGATGCCTCTGCTTTCGCCCTGCGCAACCGCATACTTCTCATAAAGGCGAAGAACGGCAAGGATGTCGATGTCGCACTTGGAGCCCTTCCTTTTGAAGAGGAGATGATAGCGCGGGCCACGCCGTTCGAATTCGCCAAGGGGGTAACGTTACGCACTTGTTCTGCCGAGGATCTCTTCATCATGAAGATCTTTGCGGGACGCCCCCGGGATATCGGTGATGCCGAATGGATCGCCGTGCGCCAGAAATTGGACGCCGACTATATCATCCGGCACTTGGAGTTCTTGCTCGAAGCCAAGGGGGCTTCCGAGATGATGGATGTCGCGCGGAAGTTGCTACGGGGCCGCCCATGACCACGATGACCAAAGAGCAGATGCGTCAGGTCGTCCGGCAGTGGGTGCAGGCGGGACCGGAACTGGAGCGGATAAAACGGGAAGCGTTGCGCGGCAAGCCTTATGACGAAGCGGAGGTCAACGCCCTGTTGGAATTAGGCGATCTTTACCGGGAGTCGCGCACCAGTTCGGGACTTCAGGATATGCAGAAATGGCTCGCCATCGCTTACGGGCGCTGGGCGGAGCAAAAATCGTAACCCGCCTCTAACCCGTTTTTATTTCTTCTTCGCCAGTTCCTTCTTGGCCCGTTGCCAGAGCGCCTCGAGGTCGTCGAGCGAGTGCTTGCCGTCGGTGACGGTCGGGTCGAGTTCTTCCATCTTGTTGAAGCGATCGCGGAAGCGGAGCGCACAGTGGCGCAGGGCATCCTCGGCGTTGACCCCGAGTTTGCGTGAGAGGTTGACGACCGCGGCGAGGAGGTCGCCCATCTCGTGGAAGGTCTTCTCTTTGTCTTTCTTCTCGGCCACCTCTCTGAGTTCCGCCGCCTCCTCGGCTATCTTGGCGAGGACATCACGCCAGTCGCCCCAGTCGAAACCGACCGACGCGGCGCGGTCGGCGTAGCGCTGAGCAAGGAGCGTCGCCGGCATCGCGGTCGGGATGCCGTCCATGAGGTAGCGTTTCGATTCCTTGTCCTTCTTTATCTTGTTCCAGTTCTGCACCACCTCGTCGGCGCCGTTCACCTTCGTTTCGCCGAACACATGGGGATGACGCCGCACCAGTTTGTCGGCGATCCGCTCGGCGACCGAGTCGAGGGTGAAGAGACCCTCCTCTTCGGCGATCTGCGACACGAAGACTATCTGGAGGAGAAGGTCGCCGAGTTCGTCCTCGAGCTCGTCCGGGCCGCGGTCTATCGCTTCGACCACTTCGAACGCCTCCTCGATGATGTAGGGCTTGAGCGAGGAGATGGTCTGCTTACGGTCCCACGGGCAACCATTCTCGCCGCGCAAGGTGCGCATGATCTCCCAGAGCCGCTCGACGCCGCGCGCTTTTTTCATGGAACGCCTAACAGCACGGAGCGTTGCTCTTGACGAACGACGGCGGCACATAGAGGTAGTCGCCGCTGAAGCAGGCGGTGCAGAAGTCGCCGGGCCGCGCGACGCCGCGGAGCAGATCCTCGAGCTCGATGTGTTTGAGCGAATCGGCCGACAGGTACTCGCAGGTCTCCTGCAGGTTCATCCGGTTCGCGATGAGTTCGGTGCGCGTCGGCGTGTCTATGCCGTAGAAGCACGAACCGGTGACGCGGGGTGATCCGATGCGGACATGGATCTCCTTCGCGCCGGTGCCGCGTATCATGCGAACGATCTTGCGGAGCGTCGTGCCGCGCACGATCGAGTCGTCCACGAGCACCACCCGTTTCCCCTCGAAGAAGGCGGGAAGCGGGTTGAACTTCTGCTTGACCCCCTCGTCGCGTTTCTTCTGGTAGGGGCTGATGAAGGTGCGCCCGACATAGTGATTACGGATGAGCCCCATCTCGAAGGGGACTCCTTTTTCGGCGGCATAGCCAAGCGCGACGAAATTCGACGAGTCGGGAACCGCCATCACCACGAGATCGTCACCCGCCGGCAGATCGCGGTCGTAACGGGCGAGCGTGGCGCCGATCTTCTTGCGCGCCGTATAGACGAACTCGCCGAAGGTGAGCGTGTCGGGACGCGAGAAATATATCAGTTCGAAGATGCAGTGACGCGGCAGAAGGCCATTCACCGCCACCGTAGTCACCGGCCGGTTCTTCTCGACACGAATGATCTCTCCCGGTTTCACCTCGCGGATGAAGCGGGCACCGATGATGCCAAAAGCACAGGTCTCCGAGGCGAAACAGACTCCCTGCGACGGCACTTCCCCCTCTCCCTGCCAAGTGAGATGCCCCATGACAAAGGGACGGAATCCGTGCGGGTCGCGGAAGGCGTAGAGCCGGTCGCGATAGAGCAGAAGCGCCGAAAATGCCCCCTTGATGTCACGCTGTATCGATTCGATCGCCGCTTCGATGGCGAGACCTTCGAAACCGACGCGGTAGGCAATGAGCCGCGCAATGAGTTCGCCGTCGTTACTGCTCGTGAATGTGGCTCCTTTTTTCTCGAGGAACTCTCGCCACTCGGCGTAGTTGACCACATCGCCGTTCGCGCAGAAGGCGAGCGTCGAGCCGTCGGGAAGCGGCACCGTATGCGGCTGACTGTTGAGGATGTCGGAGGAGCCGGCGGTCGGATAGCGGACATGCCCGATGGCGTTCACGCCGGTGAGCCGGTCGAACACCTCGGGGGTGAAGACATGCTTGACGAGCCCCATCTGCTTGTAGGTGAGGATGGCGCCATCGGCCCCGCACACCGAGATGCCGCACGACTCTTGACCACGATGCTGGATCGCGAAGAGGATCTCGGCGATGTACCGCTCAGCCGCCTCTATTCCGAAGATACCCGCTATGCCGCACACAAAAGACTCCGTTGCCGGTCGCACACCGCGGCAGTTATAGCAGAGGGACGCCAAAAAGCAAGGCGCGCCGCCAATTGATTTTCATTGATGCGGGCATATAGTGAATATCCAAAGGAGCAGAGGCCATGCAAGAGATCCACGCCTCGTTCGAAAGCGTCCACCACGGCGACCGCGCGACCATCTTTTACCGTCGCTGGATCCCCGAGGACGGTAAAGCGATACACGGCGTGGTCATCATTGCGCATGGGATGGCGGAACACAGCGGCCGGTATCACGACTTCGCCGAGGCGCTCACCTCCCACGGCTATATGGTCTATGCCCCCGATCACCGAGGCCACGGCAACTCGGTGCTTCCCAGTGAACCGCGCGGTTTCTTTGCCGCGAAAGATGGGTGGAACGCCGTAGTGAACGATCTCAAAACGCTCGCCGATATCGCCCGGTCGGAACATTCCGGGATCCCATTCTTTCTTGTCGGGCACAGCATGGGTTCCTTCATCGCCCGCAGTTTCGCCATCCGGTTTGGCGAAACGCTCGATGGTCTCGTGCTTCTGGGGACCGCGGGACCGCCGCGCTGGTGGGAACGGCTCCTCGTACCGCTTATCGTGCACATCTACCTGTTCTTCAAAGGCCCCCGAGTGCTGTGCCGCTGGTTCCATCTCATTTCGCTCAGGCGCTACAACGCCCCCTTCCGTGAGCCGGGAGAGACGAGCGATTACCTCTGGCTTTCGCGCGATCCGGCGGTCGCCCGCGCCTTCGACGCCGACCCGCTCTGCGGCGGCATCTTTCCTGCAGCGTTCTTCCGGGACCTTGCCGAGGGTATCCTTTTTATGAGCAATCCTGCGAACATTGCGCTGATGCCCAAGGATCTTCCTGTGCTTATGGCTTCAGGAGACCGTGACCCCGTCGGCCGCTTCGGTGTAGGGGTACGCGAGGTGTATGACCTTTTCATCGCCGCCGGACTCACGAAGGTGACCTGCAAACTTTTTCCCGGCGCCCGCCATGAACTCCACCACGAGACGAATCGCGAAGAGTTCTTTGCCGACCTTCTCGGATGGATGAGGGAGATTCAACCGAAGAGCGCTTCTTCGATAAAACGGCCGGCCTTGTAGAAGAGCTTCCCGTCGGCCGTTATCGTGCCGCCCTGCCGCATGTCGCAGAGCATATCCCAGTGGATCGCCGAACGGTTCTTTCCCCCCGCCTCGGCCATCGCGTTGCCGAGCGCCATGTGGACGGTGCCCCCGATCTTCTCGTCGAAGAGCATGTTGCGGGTGAACTTCTGAATGCCATAGTTGGTACCGATGGCGACCTCGCCGAAACGCGACGCCCCTTCATCGGTCTTGAGGAGCGCCTGCAGGAGATCCTCCCCCTTGCGCGCCGTCGCCTTGACGACGAGGCCGTTCTTCACCTCGAGCCGTATCCCCTCTATCTCCTTGCCGGCGTAGATGCCGGGGAAACTGAAGGTGATGTGACCGTTGATGTTGGTGTCCTCGGGGCTCGTGAAGACC
>CAYNMQ010000091.1:0-8037 GCA_964398245.1 uncultured Spirochaetales bacterium
CGGCGCCCCGGAGATACCTAACGGCCTTGACGATAACTGCAACGACCAAGTGGACGAAGGACTTTACGATTGCGATGACAGCATCTCGGGCGACACCCCCTTCGACTATGCTAGGGCGATCGGCCTCTGCAAGGAATCTTCCGACACGGGGCTCCCCATCGGCGCGGTCTGCTCCGACTGGGGTGTCACCGAAGCCGAATTCCTGCTTCCCGCCGGCAGCGGTGATCCCCATCCCCAGAGCCATACGATATTCGCCAAGTTCGGCAATGTCCTTACCCCGAAGGCCGGCTCACGCCTCATAATGCTCACCACCGGTTTCGCCGCTGACCCGTTCGACAGCAACAAATTCGGCGGCAAACAGCAGACGACGAGCACCGCACCCGGCGATTGGCTCACCGCGAACAACAACCAGTTTCCCACCTCACCCGCGTGCGGCGGCTCCGGCATCACCGGCTCGGTCAACGACGCCGTCATGCTCCGTCTGCGCATCTGCACCCCTGCGGCGGCCAAATCGTTCAGCTTCAACCTCTACTTCTTCTCGCAGGAGTATGTGAAGTATGTCTGCTCGGACTACAACGACTTCTTCCTGACGCTCCTGGCTCCGACCTATGGGGCTCCCCACGACCACCCTGACCTCGCCAGCCCACCCGACAAGAACCTCGCGCTATGGTTCGACGCTTACGACAATCCCAACCCGGTCGGCGTTAATCTCGCTCCCGCCGGCCTCTTTAAGCAATGTACCAACGGCACGAGTGACAGCGGCACCGTCATCACCACCTGCGTCGGCACCGATGAACTGCAGGGAACCGGCTTCGAGACATACGGCGGAACCGGCTGGCTGACGACCCGCGGCAATGTGAAAGGCGGCGAGGTGATAGAACTGCGCTTCGTCATCTGGGACACCGGGCCGTGGGGTTCGACCGATTACATCTACAACTCGGCCGTCCTCATAGACAACTTCCAGTGGCAGTACGAAGAATTCAAACCGGGAACCGGTCCCTCCTAATGTGCGCAAAGAACATTCCTCCTGAAGAAAAAAAGGCTCGCAAACGCCTCAAAGAGGTGGTTCCCCACCATATCGTCGATGTTGCCGAACCATCGCGAGAACGGATCCCAGCGCTCATCGCGTTGGGCACCCGTCTGCGCGGGAAGGAGCGGCGGGAACCGCTCTCCTTCGACCAGTTCCTGAGCCTTGCAACGACCCAGCCAGAGATTGTATTCCGCGACATTTTCCGCCTCTTTCACGACATGGTACACCACTATGTCAGAGGCGGCCGGGATGAGTACCGCGGCGACCCGGAGTCGGTCGGTTTCGTCAACTGGGATTGCCATGACCTCTTCGTAAAGGGCAGTGACAATCCTTTCTTCGCCGACCGTCTCTTTGCCAATCGGCTCATGGGGCTTGTGGACTCATTCGAGAAAGGGGTACAAAACAATCATCTCATTCTCTTCGAGGGACCTCCCGGCAGTGGCAAAAGCACCTTCCTCAACAACATCCTTCAGCGTTTGGAAGAGTATGTGCGATTACCCGAGGGCACCTATTTCAAAACCTACTGGAAACTCGATATCGAACGACTCGGCGGGTTCCAGAACATCGAGCCGCCTTTGCGGCGCGCCGCCGACCGGGGACGGGACGAGGAACTCAACGAGCGATTGACCGAATGGAAGGAAACCGACCCCCGCCTTCCTAAACGCTTTCTCAGTTTCTCTTGCCCCAACAGCGATCACCCGATCCTCCAGATACCCAAGGCGAACCGTCGTGAGTTCCTCGATGATCTCCTTCCCAAAGGTTCCTTCAAAACGAAACTCTTCCAGCGGAAGGAATACGAGTGGATCTTCAAAGAGAGTCCCTGCGCCATCTGCCGGTCGCTCTACGAGATACTCCTCGACACGCTCGGTGACCCGCTCGAGGTCTTCAACATGATCTACGCCCGTCGCATCCACTTCAACCGCCAGTTCGGCAGCGGGATCTCCATATTCAACCCCGGCGACCCGCTCGTCCGCAAACCGCTCACCAACCCGCGGCTTCAGCGCATGATCAGCGATCTCCTCAAGAACGACGGCGTCGAGTTCCTCTACTCGGTGCTCGCCAAGACCAACAACGGTGTCTATGCCCTCATGGACATCAAGGAGAACAACATCGAGCGGCTCAAAGACCTTCATGGGATCATCAGCGATGGCGTCCACAAGATAGAACTCGGCGAAGAGCGCATCAAATCGCTATTCGTTGGGCTCGTAAACCCCGAGGACAAGGTACACTACGAGAATGTGAAGTCGTTCCAAGACCGCATCATCACGGTTCGTATCCCTTACATTCTGGATTACAACACCGAGGTGACCATCTATCGCAACAAGTTCGGGAAACAGATCGATCGGCTTTTCCTCCCCGGCGTCATTACCGCCACCGCCAAGATCATCATCTCTTCCCGCCTCAACCGAGAATCGGCAGCGATAAGCAACTGGATCCCCGATATCGAGAAGTATCGAAAGTATCTCGACAAAGACGCGCTTCTCCTCAAGATGGAACTCTACACCGGCCACATACCCGAATGGCTCTCCGAAGAGGATTTCCGCCGTTTCGACCGCTCGCTCCGCCAACAGATCCTTACCGAAGCGGAGGACGAAGGCTTCAAGGGCATTTCGGGCCGCCAATCGCTCAACATTCTGTCGCGCCTCATAACCCGGTACGGGGAACAGCGGCCTCCCATAACGATGGATATGGTGCTCGAATTCTTCAGCCACACCGACGATCCGCTCTTCAGCGAGATCCCCGACGGATTCGTCGAAGCGGTCGCCGATCTCTACGATTATCAGGTGCTTCAGGAGGTCAAGACCTCTCTTTCGGTGTTCAACGAGGAGAGACTCGTGCGCGACCTCACGAATTATCTCTTTGCCCTCAACTACGACATCGGGGCGGTCGAGAAGTGTCCCGCCACCGGCGACACTGTGACGGTGACCGAAGAGTATCTTACCGGCATGGAATCTTTCCTCCTTTCCCCTGATGCTTCAACGCGGCGCCGCACCGAGTTCCGTACCGAGACGCGCACCGAGTATGTTTCGGTCGCCATCGCCCAAGAAATGCAGGTGGAGGGAAAACGGCTCGAGGAAACGGAACTTTTCAAACGCCTTCTCGAACGCTACACTCGCCGTCTCCGTGAAAACATACTCACGCCCTATGCGGCGAACGAGAACTTCCGTCGGGCGATCCTCGATTCCGGTACCCCCGCATTCAACGCCTACGACGAACGGCTTCGCCGCGATGTGACGCTCATGCTCCAGAATCTCAAGAGTCGCTTCCACTATCCCTCCGAGGGTGCCCGACAAATAGCCCTGTATGTGCTCGATAACCGCCTCCACGAAAAATACTGACAAACGGCGCCGGGTCCTGCGGCCTACCGTTTTTGCGCAAGGCCCCACGCCGCGCGGATGCGCTCGACGAGATGGGCGAACGCCGCGTTTTGATCGGAGAATTTCTTTACCAAGACGCCCTTTTCGAAATAGAGCGCCGAACCGTGGCCAAGCGCAATCCCTAGATCGGCATCCTTCGCCTCACCGGGGCCGTTCACTTCGCATCCCATGAGCGCCACCGTCAACTTCGGGCGAAGCCACCAGCGAGCGTCGTCAAAAAAGCGCTCCAACCTTTCGTAGTATGAGAAGAGAGCACCGTGTGTCCGTCCGCAGGTGGGACAGGAAACGATCTCGCCGCCACCTTCAAGAAGGCCGCAGGCTTTGAGAATGTGCATGCCCGTCACGATCTCTTCCTCGACGGGGGCCGTGAGACTCACCCGAAAGGTATCTACCAGTCCTTCATGAATGAGAACCCCGATGCCGACCGCCGACTTTATGCGGCCCCCGATACCTCCCCCCGCTTCGGTGATCCCCACATGGAGCGGGGCATCGGTGAACGAGGCGACGGCGCGACAGGCGGCGATCGTTTCAGCAACGGAATGGGACTTCACCGAAACCTTGAAGTTACGGTAGTCGAGATCCTGTTCGAGAAAGGTAACCCAGCGTCGGGTGCTTTCGATGAGCGCCTCTGCCGTAGGCCCTCCGTGCTTTTCGAGGATATCTTTCTCCAGCGAACCGGCATTCACGCCGATCCGTACGGCGAGGTCGTCTCGCTTTCGTGCTTTTTTAATAATCGTCTCGACTCGGTCTTTCCCCCCAATGTTCCCCGGGTTGAACCGAACACCGGCAACCCCTGCTTCGATGGCTATGAGCGCGAGACGATGGTCGAAGTGAATGTCGGCAATGAGATCTCCCGTGAACGCGGAGACAAACCTTCCGAGGAGACGCGCGTCGTCTTCATTGCGCACCGCCGTTCGCACGACCCGGCACCCCACTTCGACTGCGCGGTTCGCTTCCGCAAGAGCATCATCAAATCGCTCAAGGGGAGCAGTTATCATCGTCTGAAGAACCGGCGGGCGACCGCCGCCGATGAGCGTTCTTCCGAGGCGGATGACACGGCTCTTACGCGGCATCATCGGGCAAGCCTCCGCATCGCCTCGCGGAAAGCGCTTGGGCCGAGACCGAACTTCTCGCGCAACTCTTCCTGCGTTCCATGAGGAACGAACCGGTCAGGTATTCCGACGAGTTCGGCCTGTACCGCGATGCGACGACGCGCGAGTTCCTCGAGTATCGCCGAGCCGGCGCCGCCGGCCACCGTATTCTCTTCGACCACGACGACCTTCTTGATGCGGTTCTTCCGTATGAATGAGAAAAGGTCCTCCGGAAGCGGCTTAACATAGCGCAGATCGTACACCGAGTAGACGATGCCCTCCTTCTTCAAGACAGGGAGCGCATCGAGCGCATAGCGATCGCCAAGGCCGACCGTCACCGCGAGAAGCGGGCTCTCGGCAAGGTGGAGCACCGCTCCTTCTCCTGTCGGGAGCGGTTCCGCCTGAGACACGAACGGAACGCCGGTGCCGCTGCCTCGCGGATAGCGGATCGCCCACGGGCCCTCGGAACGGATCGCCCGCTCGATCGCCGCCGCCATCTCCTGCTCGGTGCGCGGCGCCACCACCGTGAGATTCGGGATGATGCGCAGGTACGAGAGGTCGAAGGCACCATGGTGGGTCGCCCCGTCCTCACCGACAAGACCCGCTCGATCGATGAGAAAGACGACGGGCAGGTTCTGAAGAGCCACATCGTGAATGATCGAATCGAAAGCGCGCTGAAGGAACGAGGAGTAGATGGTCACCAGCGGACGCAGACCTTCCGCCGCGAGCCCCGCCGCGAAGGTGACCGCATGTCCTTCCGACATCCCGACATCGTAGACCCTTGTCGGCATCTCCCTCTGCAACTGCGCAAGCCCGGTCCCATCGGGCATCGCCGCCGTGATCGCCACCAAGTGACCGTTTCGCCGGAACAGCGGCGGCAAATAGCGGGAAAGATAGTCGGTGAACCCCGACTTCGAGCTCTTGTGCGGTATCCCCGTGGCGCGATCGAAGGGACCGATGCCGTGGAAGAGCCGCGGGTTCTCTTCGGCCGGAGCATAGCCTTTCCCTTTCTTGGTATGGACATGAAGCAGGATCGGTTCGTCGTTCGGTTTGATGTCCTCCAATGTTTCTATCAGTTCTCGCAGATTATGGCCGTCTATCGGGCCGACATACTGGAACCCGAACCCCTCGAAGAGGATGCCCGGCGTGAGCAGCGATTTCGAGGATTCGAGCGCCTTGCGGATGATCTCGATGATGCGGTCGCTGCGAAAGAACGGCGGCAGGTGGGAAAGCAGGTTTTTCACCTCGGCCCGCAATCCGGCGTACGCGTGGCCGGTGAGTTTTCGCGAGAACCAGCGCGACAGCCCTCCGACCGAGGTCGAGATGAACATATCGTTGTCGTTGAGTATCGTGAGGACATTGCGGCCGAACTGCTGGATGTTGTTCATCCCCTCGAACGCGAGGCCGCTCGTCATCGAGCCGTCTCCGATGACGGCAATGACCTTGCCCGTCCACCCGCGCGCGTGAAGCGCCTCTTTGAGGCCGAGCGATGCCGATATCGAAGTGCCGCCGTGTCCTGTCCCGAAGAAATCGTACGGCGATTCGCTCCGCTTGGGAAAACCGCTGACGCCGCCGAAGGTGCGCAGGGTATGGAAACGGTCCTTCCGGTCGGTGAGTATCTTGTAGGCGTAGGCTTGGTGCCCGACATCCCACACGACACGGTCCTGTTCGAGGTCGAAGACCTTGAGAAGCGCGAGCGTAAGCTCCACCGTGCCGAGCGACGGGGCGAGGTGCCCTCCGTTCCTTGCGCAGGTCGCTATGATGATATCGCGCGTTTCCGCGGCAATGCGGTCGAGTTCCTCATACGACGCCTGCCGTATCCGTTCGAGCATGGATCCTTCCTCCTCCGCTGAAACACGGAAAACGGGTTTCATCATAGCCTCGGACCATCCGAAGTCAACTCACAAAGATGTGCGAAAGCGAACGGTTACCGTTTCAGAAGACGGCTTGCCGTGGCGGCGGCATGCACCGGGTCCGCCGTAATGTGACAATTACGGAACGCGCTCACATTGCGCTCGTTGACCGTCGTGTGTTCGGTATTATAGAGGACGATCGGCGTGCTTCCGAGCACCGGATCGCTGTTTATCGCCCTGCAAAGGAAATCGGTGCGGCACCAGTCGATCGCCGAGTTTATCATGATGACATCGGGCTTTTCGGCGCAGAGAAGAGACAGCAGTTTGAACGGCGAGCAGACCACCCGCAGGGAATAGTCGTCTCCCAGCGCGCTCTTCACCCGTTCGATATGGTGCGGCACCCCGTCAACCAGCGCGATGCGCGATCTATCCTTTTCCCAATTCATCCGGATCCTTCTCCTCGATGGCGCCTCCCTCGGCGATGAGGCGTATCTTTTGTTCCGCCCGCGAAAGATACTCCCGGATCTCCACCGCGATACGCATCCCCTTTTCGTAGAGCTTCACCGCCTCTTCGAGTTCGGTGTCTCCGGAAAGTTTCTCGGCGATCTTTTCGAGCTCCGAGAACTTCGCGGCGATGCCTTCCTTGCGCGCCATGGTCGTATCCTCATTCCGTGTTGAGAGGAATAATAGCGCCTCGACCAAAAAAGTCAAGCATTACAATAAGATAACCGCTTTACGATACAAGCCGTTCCCGAAAGGAAGCGAAAAACGGGCGTTAAAAACGATTCCACATGTTGAAGAACTCGTGGATACGGTAGAGATAGTCCGGGTGATCCTTACCGAACGATCCGAGCACCTCTTTTTTCTCCTTGCACACGAGGAACGACATCTCTTTTCCTGCGATCTTACTGAAGAGGAATGTCTGTTCGACGCCCTGATCGTTCACATGAAGGACCTCGCACAACTCCTCGTCCTGCGGCAAGGTAAGATCGTAACCGCAGTGCGGACAGAAGAAGTCAACGCGGGCGCCTTTCTCCACCGAGATGTTGCCTACGAGCGGCTTACCGCCGAAGGCGTCCTGCTGGTGGTTCAGTTCGAACATGCTCTCTGCGGAGAAGTGCTTCCCCGCGAGCACCCCCTTGAGCAGAAGTTTCTTGGTCTCGGCGTTGTAGAGCGACTTTTTGCACTTGGGACAGCGGTAATCGGTCATCATCGGCTCCTCCCTCCAAATGCTTGATCGTTACCTTTTCATTGTAGAGCATGCGAAAGAATGGTGCAAGGAAAAAGTGGGGACTTGTCGATTTGCCTTTTTTCTTTCACGCGCTACACTGCCATTACCAGAATGCGAGGTAAGAACACCTTCCTATGAAACTGGTCATCCAGATACCCTGCTACAACGAGGCGGCACACCTCCCCGCGACGATAGCCGACCTGCCGAAGAAGATCCCGGGAATCGACGAGATCGCCATTCTCGTCGTTGACGACGGCTCTACCGATGAGACCGCCGCCGTCGCCCGGTCGCTCGGCGCCACGATCGTGAGACACACCAAGAACCGAGGACTCGCCGCCGCCTTTACGACGGGGATCCACGCCGCCCTCGCGATGGGGGCCGACAGCATCGTCAACACCGACGCCGCCAACCAGTACCGCCGAGAATGCATCCCCGACCTCATACAACCGGGGCT
>CAYNMQ010000092.1:0-1682 GCA_964398245.1 uncultured Spirochaetales bacterium
GAGGAAAGGACCGAGCGTCTCGGGTTCTGGGGAGAAACGGCGGGACGGAGCAACCTGCGGCTTTCGGTGACGCCGCTCGATGTCCAGAAGGTGCTCGCCGAGAACATCTACCAGAAGGTGCGCGCCGTCGTGTTCACCTCGGCGACCCTTGTCACTTCCCGTGGACCGGAGGGGTTCGACTTCTTCGTTCGCGAGGCGGGACTCGATCGGCTGTCACGCGATGTCCGCTATCTTCACCTGCCGGGTTGTTTCGACTACCGTTCGGCGCTCAGAGCGTTCGTCGTCTCCGATCTTCCCGACCCGAACGAGCCGGCCTTCGAGGCGGCCAGTGTCGAGGCGGCAGGCGAACTCATCCGCGCCTCGAAGGGAGGCGCGCTCGTCCTGTTCACTTCCGTCCGGCACCGCGATCTTGCCAAGGAGCGTCTCAAGAATTCCTCGTTCCCCATCATCGTTCAGGACGACGCGGCGGCGGCGGTCGTCGCGCGGCGCTTCCGCGGCGAGGTGGATTCTTCGCTTCTTGCTACCGATACCTTCTGGGAGGGGATAGATGTGAAGGGCGATGCGCTCCGCAACCTCGTCATCGTCCGCTTGCCCTTCCGCTATCCGTCGCATCCCTTCGTTGCGCGTTTCATCGCAAAACTCGAGAAAGAGACCGGCGGCGACGGTTTCACCCTCTTCACCCTGCCGCACGCGATACTCAAATTCCGGCAGGGGATCGGACGCCTCATCCGCTCGAAGGACGATCGGGGCACGGTGGTCGTCTTCGACCGACGCCTCACCGCGAAACGCTACGGCAAGGCGTTCCTCGAAGCGCTTCCCGACGGGATCGAGTTCTTGCCGCTGCCACTGCGTCGGGTTGTTGCTCAGGTCAAGCGGTTCTTCGATGATGACCGGGGCGCTCCCCGCTCTTCATGAAGGAAAGAACGCTAATCGGGCGAGGGCATCGTTGCGAAGAGAACTTCGGAGACTATTGCGTAGGAGCTTACCCCCGATTCCCGCTTGCTGAGGCCGCCGAAGAGGAAGAGGGTGTTTCCCCGCGCTACGGCGGCGTGACGGTAGCGAGGCGTGATGTTCTGCGGCTGATAGGAAACCTGCTCCCAGTGCACTCCGTCGGTCGAGCGCCAGAGATCCGCGAGCATCTCTTCGCTTACGAGAGAGTATTTGAATCCGCCAAAAAGCCATAGCGCTCCGTTCACCTCAGTTACGGAGTGGCCGTAGCGGATGGAGAAGGGAGCATCGGAAAGCGTCTCCTTCCACGAGAAGCCATCCTGAGAGCGCCAGATGTCACGAAGACTGTCATAGGGGGGAACCTGACCGCCGATGATCCAGAGGGTATCTTTGAACGGGGTCAATGAATGCTCCCCCCGCCGCGGGAACGGTGCCTCGACGGAGGCACAAGAGAAGGTTACGCCGTCATCCGAGTACCACACATCGCTTATCGCGTCACCATCTTGGTCATAGCCTCCGACGAGCCACAGGCGATCGTTGAAGACCGCGGTCCGGTGCCATTGGCGCGGAGAGAAACCGCCATCGGAGGTCACCAGTGTCCAATTTCTTCCGTCGGTCGTTTTCCAGATATCTGAAAGCACTTTATTGTTGAATTCACCTCCGATAAGGAAAACCGCGTCGTTGAAGGTGACGAGAGCATGACCACTGCGTGGTGTCGAAGGCGCGGCAAATGG
>CAYNMQ010000092.1:1692-7922 GCA_964398245.1 uncultured Spirochaetales bacterium
TGGGGGGACCTTGAGAAGTCTCCGCCATGAGCTCCCGTCCGGGAAATCCCAGACTTCCGAAAGACCCGGCGATCCTATGCTGGGAGGAGATGCGGCAATGTTGGTCACCGCAAGAAAACGGTTATTGAAGAAAACTGCGGTAAAGTGGGTCATAGGGGGAAAAAGAAATGGTCGCGTGATTTGTTCCCACATTGCGTCGGGATCGCTGTTCTTCCGATATAGGAACCATGAGTCGTTCCCGGCGATGAGATAGAGATCTTCCTTGAACGATGTCGCGGTGACGCCGAACGGAAGATCCTCCGTTGGTATCGGTTCTTCTTCCCACGATAGCCCGTCGGAGGAAGACCAGAGGTCACGCTTGCCCTCGGCGAAACTGCCGAGGCGGTAGATCCGCTCTTCGTGGACGAAGGCCATGCCGCCGCCGGGAGCGAACGGTGCCGCTGACAGGACGCGTTCCCATGAAACCCCATCGCTCGTTGCCCACACATCGCGCCAGAGATGTTCTGCCGATTCACCGCCGATGAACCAGAGTTTCCCGTCGAAGACCGCCACCGCTGCTCCCTGTCTGCCGGCCGTGGGGGGATAAGCCGTCGCTTCCCATGAAACGCCGTCGGGAGAGGACCATGCCGCTGTCGGGTAGGTGCCGTCGGGTAGTCGTCCCCCGAAAACCCATAACCGATCGTCGAACGAAACGACCGCCGGAAAGGAAACGGGGCCGAAGGGGGCATCGTCGGTCACGAGCGTAAAGGAGACCTGTTCCGGGTCAAAACGGTAGACGCGTCCTCGGGGGGTAGTCACATCATCGGGTCCCGCACCGCCGACGAGGAACAGGCTCCCGTTATGCGAAACTCCGACATGGCCGGCGAAACGGTCGGAGAACGAGGCACGGTCACTCCAGGAGGCGATATGCCAGTAACTCCCATCTTCGGTCGTCCAGATGTCGTGTTGGCGGAATCCTGCGCGGTAGCCCTCGATGAGCCAGAGACTGTTTTCCTCGGCGAATAGCACGGGGGCGGTGCGCCCCTTGCTGACGAGCGTTTCGTCGGTGACGCGAGTCCACACGACCGTGTCGGCGTCGGAGGAAGTGGCGGGATCGGTGGCGGAGGAAGGTTGTGCCCACGCAAAGTTGTCTTTGGTCTTTTTGATCTTTTCGGATGGAGCAGGACTGTCACCGTCGGGGACGCTGTCGTTCTCGGGGGACTGTTCCTCGTCGCGATAGGGGAGTTCTATCGGCGGGTGACAGGCGAGGAAGAAGGAGGTTGCCACCCCCAAAAGCGCAATGGCCGCTCTAGGCGAGAGAAGGTGATGCCGTCTCATTCCACCACCTCCGTTACCCAGATGTCGGGAAGGGTATAGGTGTCTTTTCCGTACCAGAAGGCGCCGCCGATGACCCAGAGGCGATCGTCGAAGGCGGTAAGCGTGTGGAGCAGTCGCGGCGCGAAGGGAGCGTCAGGATGGCGGGCCCATGAGGTGCCGTCAACTGAAGACCAGACATCGTTCTTGGGAACAGCGTCCTTTCCGCCGACGATCCAGAGGCGACCGCGGTAAGATGCCGCCGCAAGGTTGGCGCGCGCGTCATAGCGGGGGAAGCCGACCAGTGCTTTCCAAGTGACGGCGTCGGTGGAGCGGAAGATGACCCCGAAATCGACGCCGCCGCTGAAGATGAAGATGGCATCGTTATGAACGACCGTCTTTCTCGGATCGGAGGAAGGCGCCGTGGTGGTGAGGCATTCCCAAGTGATGCCATCGGAAGAAGCCCATACCTCAGTAAAAGAAGTTATATCGGCATTGTCCCCTCCCATAATGAGGAGTTTGCCTTGAAAGGAGAGAAGTACGGTATCTTCGGCAGAAGCGAACGAAAGATGTTCGGCGATCCGGGTCCACTGCTCTCCATCGTCGCTTCGCCAGAGCGAGCGTTTCTGGTAGGTTCCTTCGATCATCCAGAGGCTGTTGTCGAAGACGCCGAGGGAAGGATAGGTGCCGTAGGGATTTCCTTCTTCTTGTGCCGGTGAGGGCATCTCTTCCCAAGTGACGCCGTCGAACGATCGCCAGAGATCTTCATAGAAGACGCCGCCGCCGTTGCTACTGCGTCCGCCGGTCACCCAGAGCGCGTTGTTGAAGACGACCGTCTGGTGACCCCAGCGGAGCGGGAGAGTGACGGGAAAAGAGGTCGTTTCCCAGTGGTACCCGTCAGGAGAAGAGCAGATATCTAGGATAGGTCCAGAATAGACATCGTGCGGGGGATATCCCCCGAAGACGAAGAGCGCGTCTTTCCACGGGAGAGCGATGAACGATGATCGTTCGAGACAGGGGGTCATTTCTCTGACTCGTCCCCATTCGCTTGCATCGGCGGTGACCCAGACATCGGTTAAGGTTTCCGTGGTAGTAGATCCCGGCTGTTCTTCGCTTTCTTTGCGGATGTATCCGCCAAGCAGAAACAGTGACTCGCCGAGTGCAACAAGGTGCGGTGCGATACGCGGGGCAAAGGGGCCCTCCGGTTCCCGTCGCCATTCAAAACCATCGTTAGTGCTCCAGACTTCGTTGGAGGGAGTATATTGAGCATCCTTCCATCCACCGGCGACATAGAGGCGGCCGTTGAGCATCGCATACCCGAAATCGGCAAGTTGGAATGGCGCGGCGACGGTGTGCCACTCTCCTGCGGGACCGAGGATGTGGGGATCGGAGGGATAGGATGGCCCCGTAGTCATATTGTAACTCATCCCCCCGAATATCACGAGGTTGCCACCGACCGAGGCGATCCCATGTCCGAACCGCTCGTAGGAGGTGAAGGGTGCATCGGGAAAGGGGAAGCGGTGCCATATCTGGCCGTCGGAAGAGTCCCAGAGCTCGTGGACTGCGGTGACATCTCCTTGCAGGCCGCCGGAAAGCCAGATCTTCCCATTATGGACAGTCACCGCGGGAGAGTTTCGCCGGGGGAATGGCGCGTTTTCAAGGATCATTTCCCAGTGAAATCCGTCGCTTGAGCGCCACACTTCATCGCTAATGCCGCCATTGTTGCGGTCTCCGGCAATGAGGTATATCGAATCGTTGAAGACGACGGCACCCGTTTTACAGAGAGTATAGGGTGTGTCGTGGCCGGAAACCGGCTCCCACGGCGCTAGTTGCGGCGGCGCCGCCAAGAGGTCTTGACCGGTGCCTTTCTCAACAAATGTCGAGACTCCTGCCTCACACCCGCACAGCAAGGCTAGCAAGACGATGATCCCCCAGTGAACGCTACGGGTCGATTCTCGTACCCTTCTCATTTTTTCTCTCTGCGATGACCACCGGCTCTTAGGATAGCCGGAACTGCAAAAAGATGCAAGCGGAAAATAGTGTGTAGGGAGATAAAGAACTTTTCGCTTTTTCACAGGGTCTGTAGAACGGTACTCTTTAGGAACAGGTATATGGGAAGATTCTTTGCGGGAAGCGGTTTTATTTTCTTCCTCCTGTGGGCGACGCGGGGGCATTTCTGGACGCCGCTGACCGCGTTCTTCCCTCAGATGCACCTGCTTTACGGGGCGGCGTTCCTTTTTCTTCTCTGGCTTTTTCTTTTTCATCGTGAACGGTTGCGTTCCGCGATGGCGGCGATCGTCGCATGGCGCTATGAGATATTTCCGCTTGTCGCGTTCCTTGTTCCACTCGGCATCGCGATCTTCTTTTTTCGTGAGACGCCGCACCCGATAGACGCGGCTCACTACCGCTGGATGGCGCGGCTTTTTCTCTCGGGACATCTTTACCTCCCGCTTCCGCCGTTCTATGAACACCTTGCCGAAGGCTTCATGGTGATGCACGGCGACCGCTGTTACTCGCTTTTTCCGCCGGGTTTCCCTGTCGTTCTCATGCCGTTCGCCGCTTTTGACTTCGAATTCTGGCTCAATCCGCTTTTGAACGGTCTTGCCGTGCTTCTTACCGGCATCATCGCCGAGCGGATCACCGACGACCGCCGTGTTGCGGCGTTCGCGATGCTCTTTACGACGATGTCGGCATTCTTCCTCTTTCTCTCGGCGACGCTGTTTCCCCATCAGACGGTGCTGGCGCTTACCCTTCTTGCCGTGCTCGTCGCGGTGAGTGGGCCGCTTACTCCGCTTCGTGCGGCTTTGGTCGGCCTCTGTGTCGCGCTCATCGTCCCGGTGCGGCCTCAGGACGGCCTTTTCACCGCGGCGGCGGTCGCCTGCTTTCTCTTGGTGCGGCACGGTCGTCCGCGGCCTGCGACGGCTCTTTCGTTCGTGATGCCGCTTGTCGCAGGAGCAGGGACCTATCTTTACTATCAGTATCTGCTCACCGGCGAGTGGTTGACCTACCCGCAGGACCTCTTTTTTGCGATAACCGAGGAGAACCGATTCTGCCACCACATCGGTCTCGGCACCGGCTGTCGCCGCCTGACCAAATTCATTCTCCCGGCGGAAGGGCTCACGATGACGCACGGTTTCTTCGTGACGATGACGCGCCTGTCG
The DNA here is from genome assembly GCA_964398245.1 of uncultured Spirochaetales bacterium. GTDB lineage: Bacteria > UBP6 > UBA1177 > UBA1177 > JAKLFG01 > CALITV01. The sequence continues at coordinate 6,147 of CAYNMQ010000092.1, forward strand.
GAACTGCTCTTCAAGGCGACGCTCCACCCGCTCGTATGGTTATTCATCTTTCCGGCGCTGTGGCGTGGCGCGCGAAAGCACGCGGCGGCGCTGTTTCTTTTCGTTGCGCTCGTCGGCGGCTACTACCTCTTTCATCAGGACGGCAACTTCTATGGGCCGCGCTACTACTGCAGTGCCATACCGCTTCTTCTCGTCGCGGCGGCGCACGGGTTCGTCATCGTTTATGACCGTGTGAAAGTGGCGGGAAGGGTTGCTCTCCTCGCTCTGCCTTTGTCGGGGATGCTCTTTACCGTCGGTATCATCATGCCGTCGCTTGGTGGACAACAGAGCGCAGAATGGTACACGGCGAACGAGCGGATGCGGGCGTTGGTGACGAACCATGGTTTTCGTGACAGCGTCATATTCGTTCCGTTCCGGTTCGGTCACGGGTACAGTTTCGCCAATCCACTCACTCTACAGGAAGTTCCTCCACATGATCGAAAGGGCAACCTCTATCTCAACAGCATCCCGCTCCTCGATGCCCGGACGGCCGCGTATCTCCTCAAGAACGGCTACCGCGCGGCGTGGCAGATAACTGAAGAGGACGGTCGCTTTGCCGTCAAGCCGCTGAAGCCGTTCGGTGGCGAAGACATACTCATCGAAGCCGAATACAAATTCAAACCGCTCAGCGGCAAGGCATCGTACGGGTTCCTCGTCGGGAATTTCGAAGATGACCCCGATTTCCAATTTATCGCGGCGAAAACGCCGCTTTCCGGTTATTTCGGGTATGGTGTCCGATTTGGTGCCGCTGGCGAAGTGGTGTGGTGGGACACGGTGCACGACCTGCCGCGGAGCGGCCATTACCGTATCGCGGTTGCAGCAGTTGCGACCCCCTGCGGCGGCGAGACCGAATTCCTTGTGGACGGCGTTTCGCTGGGGACATTCCCTGCGGGGGCGGAAAGTCAGAGGTCAGTGCAGTTCGTCGCCGAGACATATCTTGCGCGTGGCGAGCACCGGTTCAGCCTGAAGCCACTTGAAGACGATCGCTGTCTCGTCATTGACCGGATAACCTTGGTTCCCCAGCAATCAAAAGGACAGTGAAAAAATTCTCAAAAACAGTTCTTTGGCTATAATCACCCCGATGAACGGGGAGTGAGATGGCCTTTCTCTTTCTGACGCTCTGGGCGGCGCTCGATGTGACCGCCTACAACTTGGAGGATGAGTACTTCCTTCTTTTTCAGACGAGCGGTACCATCAGTTTTTCGTCGTTTCGCCTCACCGAACCGGAGAGGATCGTCGTCGAGATAACCGGCGTCGGCGCGCCGGCGCAGTTCCCGCCGCCCGGAGCCACGGTCACCAAGATAGATCGAAGTGGCTCCGGCGACCGATACCGTCTCGTTTTCCACATCGCGCCGGGAAGCGCTTACACGATCCTTCAGCGCAAGAATATGCTTCTTATCGGTTTTCGTCAGGAACTCTTCGTCGAGGACGACACTATCGAGACGATGCTTGCCAAGATAGATCGGCGCATCAAAGAGAGAGAGAAACAGCAAGCACTTGCAGTGGCGGAGGCCCCCGCTGCTCCGGCTGAGAGACAACCGGTTCCTGAAAAGAAAGCGGTCGAGAAGAAGGTGGAAAAAGGTGCCGCCGGAGAAGAATCGCTGGTCGCATCGCTTGCCGCCGAGCGTGAGGAGGAGAAACGACGGCGCGAGGAAGCGGAGCGGCGACTGGCGGAACTGCCGCGGGCGGAGGAGGCGCCGCGGCGGCGCGAGGGTGAGGCGGGGCGGCTGGCGGCAC
>CAYNMQ010000093.1:0-2178 GCA_964398245.1 uncultured Spirochaetales bacterium
CCCTTGGTGCGCCGCTGTGGCGCCCGTGATCGCTCCCCTCCCCCCAACCCCCGGCGCGACCGGCCCGGGGGGCCGTCCGGGGTCAAAAAATTTTCCTTGAAGCCACGCAACTTATTGTAAAGACAAAAAGAAAAGAGCGGCGCACAGCGCCGCTCCCGAAAGAGAAATTTCTTTTTTTACCGGTCGTTAACTTTTTTCGGCCCCTGACGCGGCCGCGGTTTTCTGCTCCGTCTCGCCGGCGACGGGCGCCTCCTCCGCGGGCACCGCTTCATACGATGCCTCATTGTAGCGCGGGAAACCGGTGCCGGCGGGTATCCGCTTGCCGATGATGATGTTCTCCTTGAGGCCGCGCAGGATATCGGTCTTCTTTTCGATGCTCGCGTTGGTGAGCACCTTGGTGGTCTCTTGGAACGAAGCGGCCGAGATGAAACTCTCGGTATTGAGAGAGGCCTTGGTGATGCCGAGAAGCGCCGTCTCCCACTTCGCCGGCTCCTTCTCCTCCTTGACGGCATTGCCGTTGACCACATCGAGGATCTCTTTCTCCACCAGTTCGCCTTTCATCAGGGTGGTATCGCCCGAATCGGCGATGCGCACTTTCCGGAGCATCTGGCGCACGATGATCTCGATATGCTTGTCGTTGATCGGAACGCCCTGCAGCTTATAGATCTTCTGCACCTCCTGCACGAGGAACTTCGCCACCTCGGTCTCGCCTTTGATGCGCAGGACATCGTGGGGATCTATCGCGCCGTCGATGAGCGGTTCGCCCGCCTCGACGAAATCGCCGTCGTGCACATTGATGTGCTTCTCCTTCGGCACGAGATAGATGCGCTCCTCTCCCTCGTCGGGCGTGACGGTGATCATCGTCTTGTTCTTGAGCCCTTTCGTGTCGGTGGTGATGGTGATGCGCCCGTCTATCTCGGTGACGACGGCGGGCGCCTTCGGGTGCCGCGCCTCGAAGAGATCGGAGACGCGCGGGAGACCACCGGTGATGTCCTTGGTCTTGCGCGCCTCGCGGGGGACCTTCGCAAGGACGGTGCCCTTGACGACCTCGTCACCGTCCTTCACCTCGATATAGGCGTTGAGCGGCAGGTGATAGATCGCCTCGCCGCGGTCTATCTTCTTCGCTTTTTTCTTCGACGCGTCGGTGATGAGGATCTTGGGGGACTTTCTGGGGTCACGGGAGCTGATGACCACCGTCTGAGAAAGGCCGGTCCGCGTGTCGACCTCCTCACGGACCGTGACGCCGGGCTCGATATCCTCGAACTTCACCACGCCGTCGGCCTCGGCGATGAAGGGTGTGTTATAGGGATCCCACTCGGCGAGGATCTGTCCCTCTTTCACCTTCTCGCCTTCGTTGACGAACAGGGTGGTGCCATAGCTCACCGGATACTTTTCGCGTTCGCGGCCCTTCTCGTCGGTTATCACTATCCTGCCGTTGCGGTTCATGACGACATAGCGCCCCTCTTCGCGGATCTGCGCTACGGTCGGTTTCTCTCCCGGATGTTTGTCGAGCAGCTTGATGTCCTTGAAACGGACGATGCCGCTCCGCTTCGCCTCGTGCGAGGAGCGTTCCGTGGTGCGCGACGCGACGCCGCCGACATGGAAGGTACGCATCGTGCGCTGCGTTCCCGGCTCGCCGATGGCTTGGGCCGCGATGTAGCCGACCGCCTCGCCGACATTGATGAGATGACCGCGCGACAGATCGCGCCCGTAGCACTTGGCGCAGACGCCGTATTTCGACCGGCAGGTGAGAACGGAGCGGATGTACACCGCATCTATGCCGAGCGCGACGATCTTGTCGGCCTTTTCCTCGTCTATCGTCTCGCCCGACTCGACGATGATCTCGCCCGTTTCGGGGTCCTCGACATCGTCCATGGCGACCCGTCCGAGGATGCGCTCGCGGAGCGGCGAGATGATCTCGCCCGAATCGTTGAGGAGCGCTTCGGTCCAGATCCCCATCGTCGTGCCGCAGTCCTCCTCGACCACGACCACATCCTGCGCGATGTCCACGAGGCGCCGGGTAAGGTACCCGGAGTTCGCGGTCTTGAGCGCCGTGTCGGCCGACCCTTTGCGGGCGCCGTGCGTCGAGATGAAGTAGTCGAGCGAATCGAGTCCTTCCTTGAAGTTCGCGAGGATCGGCGACTCGATGATCTCGCCCGACGGCTAGGCCATGAGACC
>CAYNMQ010000093.1:2188-7780 GCA_964398245.1 uncultured Spirochaetales bacterium
ATTGAGCCGGTGCACGGATGTTGCAGTCGCGCCCATGAGACCGCGCATGCCGCCAAGCTGACGGATCTGATCCTTGCTGCCGCGCGCCTTCGAATCGGCCATCACATAGATGGGGTTGTCCGAAGGCACCGTCACCCGTCCCCACATCTTGTGTTCGGTCTCTTTCTCCTTCAGCTCCTCCATCATCTTCGCCGTGACCCGTTCGTTGGCGCGCTCCCAGAGGTCGACGATCTGGTTGTACCGCTCGCCTTTGCTGAGACGACCGGTCTGATAGTTCTCTTCGATCTCGCGGATCTCCCTCTCGGTCTCGGCGATGATATCCCACTTCTCGGCGGGAACCTTGATATCGGAAAGGGAGATGGAATAGGCTGCCTTCGTCGAGAACTCGTATCCGAGATTCTTGAGTTTGTCGGCGAAGATGACGGTCGCCTTGCCGCCCGACCGCCGGTAACTCGTGTCAAGGATGTCCGACCAGTTGCTTTTCTTGAACTGCCGGTTGACCGTTTCGAAGCCGAGTTCCCGCGGCGTGAACTGCCAGAGGAGCACCCGCCCCGGCGTGGTCCGGTATATCTTGCCCTCGATCCGCACGAAGATCATCGACTGCCATTCGACCACGCCGGCGTCGCGCGCCATGAGCACTTCCTTCTCCGAGTAGAAGTGCTTGCCCTCGCCCTTCGCGTTGGGGCGCTCGGTGGTGAGATAGTAGAGGCCGAGCACGATGTCCTGCGACGGCACGATGATCGGAGCTCCCGACGCGGGAGAGAGGATGTTGTTGGTCGACATCATGAGAACGCGCGCTTCCAGCTGCGCTTCGACCGAAAGAGGCACATGGACCGCCATCTGGTCGCCGTCGAAGTCGGCGTTGAAGGCGGTGCAGACGAGCGGATGGAGACGGAGCGCCTTCGATTCGATGAGGATCGGCTCGAAGGCCTGTATGCCGAGGCGATGGAGCGTCGGGGCGCGGTTGAGGAGAACGGGATGCTCGCGCACCACATCTTCGAGGATCTCCCATACCACATCCTCTCCCGCCTCGACCATCTGTTTGGCCCCCTTGACGGTGCTCACGAGGTTGCGTTCCTGCAATTTGTTGTAGATGAACGGCTTGAAGAGCTCAAGCGCCATGACCTTCGGCAGGCCGCACTGGTGCAGTTTGAGTTCGGGACCGATGGTGATGACCGAACGGCCCGAGTAGTCGACGCGTTTGCCCAACAGGTTCTCCCGGAATCGCCCCTGCTTCCCCTTGATCATGTCGGTCAGGGACTTCAAGGGCCGGTTGCTCGAACCCAGCACCGGGCGCTTGCAGCGATTGTTGTCGAACAGGGCGTCCACCGCCTCCTGCAGCATCCGTTTCTCGTTCTTGATGATGACATCGGGAGCGCCGAGGTCCATCAGCTTCCGGAGACGGTTGTTGCGGTTGATGACGCGGCGGTACAGATCGTTGAGATCGCTCGTCGCGAACCGGCCGCCGTCGAGCGGGACGAGCGGACGCAGGTCGGGCGGAAGCACCGGAAGAATGGTGAGGACCATGTTCTGCGGTTTCACGCCGGAACGAACGAACTTGTTGATGACATTGATCCGTTTCTGCAGCTTGGCGACAAGACTCTTGTCGTGGCTTTGCGCCATCGCCTGTTCGAGTTCCGCCTTGACCGCGATGAGGTCCATCTCCTCGAGCAGTTTGCGCACGGGAGCCGCGCCGGTCTCGGCAACGATCTGATCGGGACCGAACTTGTCGAGGATCTCGTGATAGGCCTCCTCGTCGAGGTAGTCGCCCTTCTTCACGCCGTTCACCTTCGACTCGAGCACGAGATATCCTTCGCAGTAGATGACCGAGTTGAGGTGGTTATTGGTGATGCCGAGCACCGTGCTGAGATAGAAGGGGGAGGTCTTCACATACCAGATGTGGGCGACCGGCGAGGCCAGCGTGATGTGTCCCATCCGGTCGCGGCGCACTTTCGACTCGATGACCTCGACGCCGCACTTCTCGCAGACCATCCCCTTGTACTTCATCCGCTTGTATTTACCGCACAGGCACTCGAAGTCGCTCACCGGACCGAAGATCTTGGCGCAGAAAAGCCCGTCCTTCTCCGGCTTGAAGGTGCGGTGATTGAGCGTTTCGGGTTTCTTCACCTCGCCGTAGGACCACTCGAGGATCTTCTCGGGCGACGCGAGCGAGACCTCTATCGCTTTGAAATCGAAGCTGCTCTTCGGCTTCTCGAAGATCTTGAAAACATCCTTCACCACGGCGCCCTCCTATGCCTGTTGATTTTCTTCCACCAAGGAGACATCGAGGCAGAGGCTCTGCATCTCCTTGACGAGCACCGAGAACGAGGCGGGAACGCCGATCTCGTACTTGTGCTTGCCGCGGACTATCGATTCGTAGAGCCGCTTGCGCCCTTCCACATCGTCGGATTTCACTGTTAAGAACTCCTGAAGCGTGTAAGCCGCGCCATAGGCGCCGAGCGCCCAGACCTCCATCTCTCCGAGTCGCTGTCCGCCGAACTGCGCCTTGCCGCCGAGCGGCTGCTGCGTGACGAGCGAGTAGGGACCGGTGCTGCGGGCATGGACCTTCTCGTCGACGAGATGGTGAAGTTTCAGGAAATACATGACGCCGACCGTGACATCCGATTCGAACGGCTCTCCGGTGCGTCCGTCGAAGAGCGTCACCTTGCCGTCAAGCGGCTGTCCGGCATAGGCGAGGAGATCCTGCACATCCTTTTCCTTCGCGCCGTCGAAGACCGGCGACGCCATGTAGAGCCCGCCCTTCATCGAGCGGATGAACGAGCGCAGGTCCTCATCGTCGGCCTCGTCGAGAAGTTTCGCCGTCGCCGGGCCCGGCTCGAGAAGTCTCTTGAGCTCCTCCTTGAGTTTTTTGCTTGACCAGTTCTGTTCGAGGTATTCGTTTATCCTCTCCCCTATGCGCCGCCCCGCGAGGCCGAGATGCACCTCGAGGATCTGGCCGATGTTCATGCGGGAAGGCACGCCGAGCGGATTGAGGACGATGTCGCCCGTCCGTCCGTTCTCAAGATAGGGCATATCCTCGTCGGGCAGAAGCAGGGAGACGACGCCCTTGTTGCCGAGGCGTCCCGACATCTTGTCGCCGACCGAGAGCTTCCGCTTGATCGCGACGAACACCTTGACCGACTTGATGACCCCGGGAGCGAGGTCGTCGTTCTTCGTCACCTGCCGCATCTTCCCGTCGTATATCTTCTTCACCGTCTCGATCTTCCGGCGAGCCGCCAACAGCAGCTCTTTCACCTTCTTCATCGTCGTCCGGTCGGAGACGCTCACCCGTTCGAGATAGGCGTCGGGGACTTTTTTCAGCGCGTCCTCGGTCAGCTTCTCCCCCTTTTTCAGGAGCGATTGACCTTTTTCATGGGCCAGCGCCGCATCGGTCGTCTTGCCGGCAAGAAGATTCCGCACGACCTCGTTCGCACAACTCTCTATGATGCGCACCTCGTCATCGCGATCGCGCTTGAGGGCGTCGAGCTGCGCCTTTTCCTGCTCCTTCATCAGGTTGTCCTACTTGGTCCCCTTGCGGGCGAAGATGCGCGTGTCTATCACCACGCCCTCGACCCCCGGCGGCACATAGAGCGAACTGTCCTTCACATCGCCCGCCTTTTCACCGAAGATGGCGCGAAGCAGTTTCTCCTCGGGGGAAAGGACCGTGTCTCCCTTCGGCGTCACCTTGCCGACGAGGATGTCGCCGGCGCGCACCTTCTGGCCGATGCGTATGACGCCCGACTCGTCGAGCTTGCGCAGCGCCTCGTCAGGAGCGTTCGGGATATCGGCCGTTATCTCCTCGGGACCACGCTTCGTGTCGCGCGCCTCACAGACGAATTCCTCGATATGAATTGACGTGAAAGTATCCTCACGGAGAAGCCGTTCATTGACCAAAATGGAATCCTCGAAGTTGTAGCCGCCCCATGGCATGAAGGCGATGAGAACATTGCGTCCGAGCGCCAGTTCGCCGCGGTCTATGCCCGGGCCGTCGGCGATCACATCGCCGGCGCGGACATAGTCGCCGACATTCACGAGAGGACGCTGGTCAATGTCGGTGTTCTGATTCGAACGGCGGTGCTTGATGAGGTTGTAGATGTCCACATCCACCGTGCCGTCGCTCTCCTTCTCGTCAACCCGCACCACGATGCGGGTCGTGTCCACCTTGGCGACCACGCCGCTCCGTTTCGCGTATACGGCATATCCCGAGTCGCGGGCCACGAACGACTCAAGGCCCGAACCGACGAGCGGCGCCTCGGTGCGTATGAGGGGCACCGCCTGACGCTGCATGTTGGAACCCATGAGGGCGCGGTTGGCGTCGTCATGCTCAAGGAACGGAACGAGCGCCGCCGAAACCGAAACGATCTGCAGGGGAACGAGGTCCATGAGCGTCACCTGATCCCGCGGGAGGCGCACCACGTCGCCCTTCTCGCGAGCGTTCACTATCTCATCGAGGATGTTCCCGTTCTTGTCCACCTTGACAGAGGCGGGGACGATGCGGTGCGCTTCCTCCTCTATGGCGTCGAGGTACACGATCTTGCTGGTGACCTTTCCCTTCTCGACCACCCGGTAGGGGGTCTCGATGTAGCCGAACTCATCTATCCGCGCGAATGTCGTGAGCGAAACGATGAGACCGACATTCGGCCCTTCGGGCGTCTCGACCGGACAGATGCGACCATAGTGGGTCTTGTGGACATCGCGGACCTCGAAACTGGCGTGTTCACGCGCAAGGCCTCCGGGACCGAGCGCCGAAAGGCGCCGCTTGTGGGTCATCTCGGCGAGGAGGTTCGTCTGATCCATGAACTGCGACAGCTGGCCGCCGGCGAAGAACTCCTTGAGCACCGCCATCACCTGCTTGTAGCTGATGACCTCGTAGGGCGTGAGCGTCTCTATGGCCGAGCCGGCCAACTTCTCCTTGATGCTGTGCGCCATGCGGAGAAGCCCGGTCTTGAACTGGTCCTCGAGCAGTTCGCCCACCAGTCTGACCCGGCGGTTGCCGAGGTGGTCTATGTCGTCCACGACACCGCGACCGTCGCTGAGGTTGAGCAGGTACATGACGGTGTTGAGAACATCCTCCTTGCGGAGCCGGCGCTCGGTGAGAGGAACATTCTCGCCGAACTTGTAATTCATCCGGAGGCGGCCCACCGCGCTGAGGTCGTAGTTCTCGGCGTGGAGGAACAGGTTGCGGAAATAGTTCTCGGCAACCTCGAGGGTCACCGGATTGGCCGGCACCATGATCTTATAGATCTCGATGAGGGCATCCTCGCGCGAGGCGGTCTTGTCTATCCGCAAGGTGTCGGACAAGTGGGACGAGTACTTGAGGTTCTCGATATAGATGGTCTCGATGTGTCCGTCGCCCCGTTTGACGATCTCGTCAAGCAGCGCTACGGTGATCTCGTCGTTCACCTGAGCGATGAGCGCCCCGTTCTTGTCGAAAACCGGCTTGTAGAGCCGCTTGCCGACGAGGTGCGACGGGGAAACCTCGATGCGGGAGATGCCGGCCTTCTTGAGCTTGGCGAGCACCGCCGAAGAGAAATTCTTCACCTCCTGCGCGATGACGTTCCCCGCCTTGTCGGTGACGGTGATCGGAACGCG
>CAYNMQ010000094.1:0-7714 GCA_964398245.1 uncultured Spirochaetales bacterium
GGTTGAAACCGAACTCATCGGCAAAGAGGTTGTCGAACGAATGGCGAAGATCCTCGCCGCGGGTGAAGTCGCCGCTCGACGGGAGCGGGAATGAGAGATTCTCCTCTTTATACGATTTCTTGGGGATGTTGAGAAGGCGGAACTGCACCTTTGCCTCGGTTCCTGTATCGCCTTCGCCCACCGAGGCGTGTATCGCAAGGAGCCGGTCCACCTTCGCCGCCTTTCCGACGGTGACCGCCTGTTTCATCATCGCGGCGCCGCCGAACTCGGCGACAGCGAGCTTCTCGAACTGCGCCACCGACTCAGCACCATCGCCTGTCTTGAGCAGTTCGTTTATCTTCTCGGGCTCGCCGTCGCGCACCGTCACGATACCGCCGACATCGCGGTAACCGCTCTTGTGGATGCGCCAGTAGTGCTTGCCCGAGACGAGTCCCTCGACCGTCATGGGAGTGGATCCCACGATACGACCGTCGATATAAATGGTCGCTCCGGACGGGTCGCTTGTCACCTTGAGGTCGCCGAGCGGCTGCATCATCATCTTGCTCTTGAGCTTGTCGAAGAAGTCCACGGTGTCATCGTCGGTCCCCTCGTCGGCCTCGTAGTCGGGATTGATGACGAGCACCTTCTTGAAGAAACCCGATGCCTTGTCGTCCTCTTCGAGGAGTTTCCATGTCGCGCCGGTGTAGAAGAGCGCCTTGGCGAGGAGTTTGTAGTCGTAAAGGACATCTATCCGCTTCTCAAGGAGATCGACCGCCGCGTTGAATTTGCTGATCGCTTCCTCTGCCTCGCCGTCGTCGAGCAGTTTCTTGCCCTCGTCGAGATACTTCTGCGCCTTATCGGAGTCGCCGCTCAGTTTCTCGAACGAAAAGTCGTTGAATATGCGGGCGTCGCTTTCGAGGAAGCGATAGTTCGAGAGCTCGGTCAGGTAGTTTCCGACGGTGCGGACGATGTCCCGCGCCTTCTTTTCGGCGGCGCTGTCGGCAAAGAAATAGAAGATGGCGATGCTCTTTGACGCACCGGTGTCTTCCTCGAGATCATCGGCAGAACCGGCTTCCCCCGATCTCTTCGCTGGGGCCGAGTCGAAGTCTTCCTCCTCGTCGAACGAAGACGACTTCTTTTGCTCCTTCGTTTTTGCCGGCGCTTCCTCGAAATCCTCGTCGTCCTCGAGGTCGAAGCTCGCCGCTTTCGCGGTCGAAACGACCGACCACTGGCCCATGCCGTTGATCGAGGAGAAGAAGAAGAGCCCCGCGACGAGCGTCGAAACCGTTTTCATCATGACCCGCCTCGCATTCTGACCGTCACTATGTCGAAGAGGGTTACCAAAAAAAGGAACGATTGTCAATTTTTACTTTGTTCTTTCATATCGTTGCAAATGTGTTTCTCTGCGGTATAATGAATTTCGTCACCGGGATAGAGGCGAGGTTTCTCATGGGGAACGACACCATTAAAACGCCCGAAGAGGCGCGTCGGTTCGCCCGCGTGGTCATCTCCGACATCGCGGCATACAACGGCCCGAAGGTCGAAAAGGGACTGCGCGAGGACTGCCTGTTCGAGGAGCTCCGCGACGAACTCTACGATGCCGAGCTCTTCTACCGATCACGGGTGGACAAGGCGCTCTGTGACGCGACCAACTTCTTCAATATGGCGGTGATAGACCTCCTCATCAAGGCGAAACGCCACCTCGAATCTTCCCTATGGTGAGTCGTGACGGGTTGCGCATGTTCTCTCTGACCGCCGACTGTCCGGAGCGCGCCGACCGCCTGCTCGCCGAGCTTCTCGGTCTGTCCCGCACCCGTGTTCAGCGCAATATCGAGCGAGAGAACATCCTGCGCAACGGAACGGTGCTCGCCAAGAACTCCTTCTCGCGTTTTCGCGCGCGCGATCTCATCGAGGCGGAGATAGAGCCGCTCGAAGAACTGTCGCTCGAGCCGGAGGAGATGCCGCTCTCCGTCCTGTACGAGAACGGTGATTTCCTCGTGGTGGACAAGCCGGCCGGGCTGGTGGTCCATCCGGCGCCGGGACATCCGCGGGAAACCCTTATGAACGGCGTCATCCACCACCTCGGCCTCCGCGGCGGCAGCGACATCCGCCCGGGACTCGTCCACCGGATAGACAAAGACACCTCGGGGCTTCTCGTCATCGCCTGCTCGCCGTCCGCTTTCGAGGAACTTTCGACCCGTTTCGCGCGGCACGACATAGAACGACATTATCTCGCGCTTGCGTGGGGGCGATTCACCGACCCGCGCGGCACCATCAGAACGGGGCACGCCCGCGATCCGCATGACCGGCGGCGTTTCTACCCAGCCCCCGACGGAAGAACCGCGGTGACCCGCTACGAGGTGATCGAACAGTACCCGGCGGCGGCGTTCCTCCGGCTCACGCTTGAGACCGGAAGGACCCACCAGATACGCATGCACCTCAAGCACATCGGCCACCCGGTGGTGAACGACGATCTCTACGGCGGCATCCGCAAGACCGGTCGCCCGGCGCTCGACCGGATATTGAACGCCCATCTCCGTCAGATGCTCCACGCCGCCGACCTCGGGTTCGTCTGCGGCGGGAGGCAATGGCGGTTCTCGTCGCCGATGCCCGACGACATGGCGGTGGTGCGCCGGGCGCTTGCGGGGATCGGGTGAGACGAAACGGAACATAAGGAGGACGGCGTGGAACGGAAGAAGGTGCTCGTGTTCGAGACGACGAAGACGCTCATGCGCGCCTACGAGCTGGCGCTCCGCGGTTCGACATGGACGCTGATAAAGATCCAGCAGGAGGGGCGTCTTTTCCCGGCGCTAGAATCGGCCTCTCCCGATGCGCTGGTCGTAGAGCGCCGCGCCCTCTCGGGCGAGGTGCTGGACGCGCTCGGAATGCTTCCGCTCCCCGTCATCTTCTGCGCCAAAGAAAAGGGCGATCTGCCGACGGGGCGACTCCATCTGCCGCGGCCTTTCTCCTGCGACGAACTGTTCGCGGCGCTCAACGCGGCGCTCGAATGGAACCCCGATCTTCTTGCCGAAGAGCCGGCACCGACCGAAGAGGAGGAAGAACCGTTCGTCCTCACGGCCCCGGACGAAGAGGATTCTCCATCGGTCATTTCCATGGAAGAGGAAGAGGAACACAAGACTTCCGGTGACCTTCCTCTGGCCGAGAAGGCAGCTCCAGTGGCCCCTCCTGCGGCCGAGCCGGCCGCGGCCGCCGAGTTCGCGCCGGAAGAAACGAAAGCCGCCGAGGAGACGCCCCGGACGGTGGAAGAGCAGCCGTCCGTCACCGAAGAGGAATCCCCTGCGGAGACAAGAACGCCCGAAACGACGCCCCCCCCAACGGTCGATGAGACCCCGCCGGAATCGTTCGTCGCCCGGATAGCGGAGCAGATCGAAGAGCGGGTGGTCGAAGAGCTCGCTCCCTCCGATATCGAGATGCCCGAAGGGGCACCGCTTCCCGAGATGGTCCGCGCGCTTGTCCGCCGCGAACTGCGCGAGGTGATGAAGGAGTACTTCTGGGAGGAGGCTCCGCTCCTCATGCGGCAGGTTCTCGAAGAGGAGATCCGCAAACTCGCGGCGAAGCAATGACCTCCGGCCGCATCGTCGCCCTCGACATCGGCGTGAAGACGATCGGGGTCGCGGTGAGCGACCCGCTTGCCATCATCGCGACGCCGCTCGGCACGGTGAAGCGCGGACAATCCATCGAGGACGATCTCGCGGCGCTTCGCGCTCTGTTGAAAAGCTTCGATGTTGCGCGATTTGTCGTCGGCTGGCCGCTCAAGCGGGACGGCACCGAAAGCGAGACGGCGCCCGTCGTGCGCGGTTTCGAGCGGCGCCTGAAGAAAGAGTTTCCCGCAATTCCGATAGAGCACGAGAACGAACTTCTCTCTACCCGGGCCGCGCGCGAGAAGATCGCTCACGCCCCGCGTGGCCGTGCCGACAAGAAAAGCGGAAGGCTCGATGCGGCGGCGGCGGCGGTGATACTGGAAAGTTATCTGGAACGGATACGGCGCGGTTAGTCCGCTTCCAAAGATTCCAATAGCAGACCATTCTTGGCACCGTTCTTGACGCGGTACATGAGCGCGTCGGACCTTTTCAGCAACAGATCGAGCGTCAGATCGGGCCGGACGCGCGGAACGCTCACTCCACCGATGCTCATGGTGGTGGGGCATCCGAGGCGCGACACCGCTTCGGCAACGGCGCGTTGCAGGCGGTGCGCCGTTTCGCGCGCTTCGTCGCCGGCGCTGTGCGAGAGCCAGACGACGAACTCGTCGCCGCCGACGCGGCCAATAAGGTCGGTCGCGCGGAGAACAGCGCGCAGAGCATTGACGACCGCGCGAAGCAGATCGTCGCCGACGGCGTGACCGCAACGATCGTTGACCGACTTGAAGTTGTCGAGATCGATGAACAGAAGCGTGAATGCGCCGCCGTAGCGTCGCGCCCGTTCGATCTCTCTGCCCGCCAACTCGAGGAACGCGCGGCTGTTGACGGCGCCCGTCAGCGGATCAGCGCGCGCCGTTCGGTCCAGCATCCTCATTTTTTCGTGCAGGCTCGCAAGCAACAGCGCGATGATGCTGAAGAAGAAGAGCCGCACCATGCTGTTCCACAGCAGGATGAGGCCGCTCGAGTACTCATGACCAGCAGTATAGTCAACGGCGCCCCAGACGGTCGCGCCGAGTGCGCACATCAGCATCGCCACCGAGGTCCGCGTGCGCCACGCGGCGATGGCAATCGGCGCGATGTAGAACAGCGAGAAGGCGATCTCGTAGCCGGTGAGATGATCGAGCAGAGCGATGGCCGAGAGCAACGACAGAGAGACGATCGTGGCGGTCGTTTCCGAGAGCGAGAACAGCATTCGTTCGATCGCATGATAAAGCGTAGCATGTGCTGCGGATCGTCCGCCGGTCGGCGGCAGGTCGGTCGTCTTTTCCGGAGAGTCCGGCGGACGGATGGTGTCGGTCATGACATTCCTCGCGTTCTTTCCGCTTGGGGAAAGTGTAGCTTTTCGTGTCTTTTTAGCCAGAAAAAAGTCCTTTACTCACACCGCGACGGTCTCATTCCGACAGGGAACTCTCTTCGCGGAGAGAGGAGGAGACTCTCGCAAGGAGTCCGGCGAAAAAGAAGGCGGCGACGAAGAGAAGGTAAATGAACACCTCGGGATTGTCGTTAAGAAAATCCAACAATGTCTCCACGCGGAACTCCCGCTATCGGTTGCTCTTCTCCATCTCGGCGCGCCGGTTCTGCGCCCACGCCTCTTCGTTGTGACCGGGAACGGCCGGTCTCTCCTCGCCGTACGAGATGGTTCGGATGCGTCCTTCGTCAATGCCTTCCCGCTGAAGGAACCGGCGCACTTCGACCGCACGGCGCTCGCCGAGCGAAAGATTGTAGTCAATGGAACCCCTTTCGTCGGCATGCCCTTCGACACGGATCGCCACGGTGCCGAACTTCCCCATCCAACGGGCGACCTTTCTGAGCTTCTCGGCATCGTCTTGACGGATCTGATATTGATCGAACTCGAAATGGACCACCGGCAGACGCATCTCGGGATTGTTCGGATCATCGGGATCATAGGAAGAGAACGAGGCCTCGTCTTCCTCCTCCTTGTCTTTCTTCTTGTCGGCCAGGCATTTGTCGGGGTTTTTCCGGTAATAATCGGCGACCGGCTTGATGGTCCGCTCCGCCTCCAGATAGAGCTCTTTTGCCTTTGCGTAGTCCTTTTTCTTCTCCTCTTCCTGAGCCGCCGCGAACAGTTCGAGCGTCGTCGCATAGGTGGCGGGATCGCAGTTCTTGACCACCTCGGCGTCACGGATCGCCTGCTCTGCGCGTTCCCGCTCCTCCTTCGGCGCCGAGGCGCAGGAAACGCTCGCGAAAAGCGCGAGAACGAAAAGGAACGCAAAAAGGAATCGACGGATCATGGCTTTCCTCCATATTTTGGTGATGGCGTAAGAAACACCTTCAAAGAATCCCAAAGACATCTTCCCTCCTTCCGGAGATCGAAGGAACGGCCTTCGGCGTCCCATTGCTGCACCAACGCATGCAACGCGCCGGTTATCACAAGATACAGGTGATCCGGTCTTGCCTGAGAAACGATCTCGCCGTGATCCTGTCCCTCCCGGATCAGAGAGACGAACCGTGCGCGGTATGCGTCGAGCATTTCCATCGCCTGCTTGGAAAGACGGCGATGACCCCTGAATTCGAGGAAGGAACGCATGATGATAGTTTGTTCAGGGTGGCGCGACACCCGGGCACACTTTTCGTCGAAGAGCATCCCGATCTTTTCCATGATCGAACGGTCGGAGTCGAGGATGCTCGTCTTCACCATCTCGAGAGGTGCCGAGAAGTCGCCGAGAACCGCTAAAAGGATCTCCTCCTTGCTCTTGAAATGCCGATAGATGGCGGCGTCAGTGACACCAACCTCCGCTGCAAGACGCTTCACCGTAAGAGCCTCAAGCCCATTCTTTGCAATGATTCTCTCGGCCGACCGCACTATCTCGCGGCATCGGCTGTCGTGTGGTTTTCTTAGACTCATAACATTTTTGTAAGTAAACATTCACTAACATATTTATTTTAACAACACTCCGAACACATGTCAAGTAGTTTCTGTCCTGTCTTTTTCTCTTTTTTAAAGTGCGAGCTACTGAATGCTGGAGGTGATCTTGAGCCGCTTGAGGTCGTTCTCTATCTTACCGGGACACTTCGCATACAGTTCGGCGAGGTCCCGGATGACGCGAAAAGCGGCGATGTCCATGCCGGTGAACTGGACACCGATGCCGTCGCCGTCCTTGCGACTCACGATCCCCTTGAGCGTCGCTGCCAGATTCTTGCGGTCGTTCTTGACGGTGATGATGATGTCTATGTCCTCGTAAGGCTCGAAGCCGTTGCGGATGGCGATGAAGGCGCCGTTGACCGAAAGATCGCGGAGCGTTCCCTTCCCCTTCTTGTCTCCGTGCGAGATCTCCGCCTCGCCGCTCAATTTGAATCGGGTGCTGCGCCGTCGTTCGTCCATGAGGTCCTCCAACCGGAAAACTAAATCAGAGCGTAGCCCCTTTTTCCCCGTACTGTGCATAGTAATCTCCTATCCTCTGGTACATCGCCTCATCCACCCACACTTTACCGTTCACCGCGCGATTGCGGAGACAGGCCACGATCTCGCTCATGGTCACGATGGCGAACGCCGGCATGCCGTAGCGTTCCCGGATCTCAGCAAGAGCCGTTTTCTCGCCACTACCACGCTCCTGCCGGTCGACCGAGACGACCAGTCCGGCGAGCGTCACTGGCGCCGCTTTCAGGAGGATCGGCACCGTTTCCGCCACCGAGGTGCCGGCGGTGACCACATCTTCGACTATGAGCACGCGATCGCCGGCTTGAGGTTGATGCCCGATGAGAAGTCCTCCTTCGCCATGGTCCTTCGCCTCTTTGCGGTTGAAGCAGAAGGCGACATCGCGGCGATGCTCAGAGTGAAGCGCGGCGGCGGTCGTCACGACGAGCGGTATCCCTTTGTAGGCTGGTCCGAAAAGGACATTCACCTCGCCGCCAAGGTGTTCCATGATGGCGGCGGCGTAGAAAGAACCGAGGCGCGTTATTTGAGAACCGGTCCGATACTTGCCGGTGTTGATGAAAAAAGGAGTTTTGCGGCCGCTCTTGGTGACGAAATCGCCGAACAGCAGAACCTCCGCTTCTAGCATGAAGCGGATGAACGCTTCCTTGTAGGAAGACATAAGGCACCTCCCTCTGACACG
>CAYNMQ010000095.1:0-1737 GCA_964398245.1 uncultured Spirochaetales bacterium
GACCGCCGCTGCCGGAAAAACGGATCTCGTACTTCATCGCGCACCTCCTTTGATCCGCGAGACGAGGCTCAGGTACGACTCGACGAATTCCGGCCGCTCCGCCTCGTGGAAGACGCCGGTGACGATCCTGCCCTTGAGCTCTTCGGGGCTCATGCCCTGCGCCTTGGTAAGCGGCACCGCATTGTCGCGCTGCCACTTGAGCATGTCGAGGTTGTCCTTGTACTTCGCCTTCTGTTTGCGGCCGTGGGTGGTGTAGCAGGCCTCGATGACATCCACCACCGAGAGGCCTTTGTGCATAAGTGCCTTGTAGATGTAGTCATCGAGCTGCGGCACATGGTAGGAGGTCCCGCGTGCCACGAAGGTCGCGCCGGCTCCTTTGGCGAGGCTCACCACATCGAATTCAGGCTCGATGTGACCGTAGGGAGCGGTCGCCGCCTTGTCGCCTTCGGGGGTCGTCGGCGAGTACTGCCCGCCGGTCATGCCGTAGATGCCGTTATTGAAGACGATGAGCGTTATGTCTATGTTGCGGCGACAGGCATGGATGAAGTGGTTGCCCCCTATCGCGAGCGCGTCGCCGTCGCCCGAGACCACGATGACATGGAACTTCGGATTGGCGAGTTTGACGCCCGTCGCGAAGGCGAGTGCGCGGCCGTGGGCGGTGTGGAGCGTGTTGAAGTCCACATAGCCGGGGAGGCGCGAGGCGCATCCGATGCCGCTGACGACCACGATGTCGTTCTTGTCCCAGCCGGTCTTCGCGATGGCGCGGATGAGCGACTTGAGCACGATGCCGTGACCGCACCCGGCGCACCAGATGTGGGGAAGTTTCTCGTTGCGGAGATAGGCGCTGTAATCGAACATGACGACCTCCTTACCGGCTCTTCTCGATGGACGCCACGATGAATTCCGGGTCTATCGGCTCACCGTTCACAAGGTTCACCGGCAGTATCTTCGACGCCGGCGCGAACCGCTCGACCACGGTGCGCAGCTGCCCCAGATTCATCTCGGGGACGACGATCCGCTTTGCCTTCTCGGCATAGGGAATGAACTGATGTTTCGGGAACGGCCAGAGGGTGACGGGACGGAAAAGGCCCGCCTTGACCCCCTTGCGCCGGTACTCTTCGACGACATCCTCGGCGGCGCGGGCCGCTGAGCCGACCGCGACGAAGAGCATCTCGGCGTCATCGCCGTAACGGACCTCCACCTTATCGATCAGCTCCCGCTGATGATAGACCTTCTCGATGATGCGCGCGTTCGACTCCTGCACGATGCTCGGGTCCTGCGTCGGGAAACCCGACTCGTCGTGGTTGAGCCCCGTGACATGGAACCGGCTCGCGCCGAAGTTCGGCAGACAGGCGGGGTACCGGCCGTCGGCGCGGTACGGCAGGCGGCATACGCCGTCGCTGTCGGGCAGTTTGCGGTCAACGACCTCGAGCTCGCCGGGCGCCGGCGTCGTGAGCTTCTCCCGCATGTGGCCGATGATCTCGTCGCCAAGGATGATGACCGGCGTGCGGAAGTACTCGGCGATGTTGAAGGCGCGCACCGTCTCGGTGAACATCTCCTCGACCGAGTTCGGCACGAGCGCGACGGCGGGATGATCGCCGTGGGTCCCCCACTTCGCCTGAAGAAGGTCCGACTGCGCCGGCGAGGTGGGCAGACCGGTCGAGGGGCCGCCGCGCATGATGTCCACGATGACGCAGGGCACCTCGGCGATGCAGGCGTAGCCGATGAGCTCCTGCA
>CAYNMQ010000095.1:1747-7713 GCA_964398245.1 uncultured Spirochaetales bacterium
GCCCCGAGGTCGCCGTCATCGCCTTCGCCCCCGCGAGCGCGGCGCCGATGACCGCGCCGAGCGAGGCGATCTCATCTTCCATCTGGATGAAAGCGCCTCCCCGCTTGGGCAGCTCCTCCGACATGTGTTCCGCCACCTCCGTGGAGGGGGTGATGGGATAGCCGGCGAAGAAGGAGCATCCCGCATAGAGCGCTCCTTCGGCGCAGGCGATATTGCCTTGAACGAACAGCTCTCTCTTTTCCGCCATGGCGTTCCTCACTTTGTTTTCTTTTCCTTTTTCTCGATGAAGATGGCGAAGTCGGGACACCGCAGTTCACAGAGCCCGCAGGCGATGCACTTCTCCATCGCGCTCGCCGTCGCCACGAGCCGCTTCTTGTCGAGCGTCAACACCTTCGCCGGACAGAACTCGATGCAGATGCGGCATCCTTTACACAGGTGCGGGACGATGCGGAGCACCCCTTTTTCGTTTTCGAAGGTCTCCTCGGGAAATCGTTTCTTCTGATCGGCCATATCGTTCTTTTCCTCCGTCTAAGGATATCGGTTACCAGCCGTATCGAGGGACATCATGGCAACAAAATCGCGTACTGTCAACTCATAGAGCGCCTCAGGCCCCAGTTCCGTGTAACCGACCGTTTTCAGGGAACATACCCGCGTTCCATACCATGCGCCGGCGCCACCGAACGCCTGAAGATAGCACACCTTCTTCTCCTGAAGGGTGCGGCAGACCGCTTCGTCGAGCGGACCTTTTCCGATGACCGCGGCGATCCCGAGATCGGCGAGGAACGGAAGATAGGCGGCAAGACGCCTGCTCGTCGTCGGCCCGATCGAACCATGACCGGTCACGAGTCCCGGCGTCGGACCGGCAAAGAAGACTATCCTTCCCGCCAAAGCGATGGGCAACGGATCGCCCCGGCGGTACGCTTCGGAAAGACGGGCACCGGAGCGATCCCGGAGAGCGATGAGGCTTCCCTCAAGCGCGACGAGCGTCCCGGCGGGAACCGATCCCAGCGCGGCGATGTCCGAGCAGTCGATCGTCCTCACAGCCTCACCATTCCGCGTCGGAAGCTGTGGCAGTTAAGAAGCACGGCGACCGGCAGCATCGAGATGTGGGTCGGCGCCGTTCGGGTAAGAACGGCGCTCACCGGCTTTATGCCGGGGAAACCGAGGATGCCGTAGCCGAGCTCCGGAAGTCGCGCCGCGACGAGTTCGCGCAGTTCGGGATCGTCGTCGCGGTCAAAGAGGAGCGCCTCCTCGGCGAGCGAAGCGACCGAGGAGAAGGCGCCGCCGACGCCGATTCCCACGACATAGGGAGGGCAGCCGGCGCCGCCTGCCTCCCGAAGCACTGAAAGAACAAAGTCGGCGACCCCCGTACGCCCTGCCGAGGGCGGCAACATCGCAAGACGCGAGACATTCTCCGAACCGCCCCCCTTGATCAGCACCGCGATCTCAAGGTCGGCCCCTTCCGTCTCTTCAAGATGAATTATCGCCGGCGTGTTGTCGCCGGTGTTCTTCCGCCCGAACGGGTCGGCGACCATCGAACAGCGCAGACCGCCGTCGCGGTAGGCGCGCCGCGCCGCCTCGTCAACGAGCGGCTGAAGGGCGCTCGCCCCCGAGAAGGTAGCAAACTTCCCTTTTTTCACATAGAGATGCACCGTTCCGCAGTCCTGACAGAGCGGCCGCTTCTCCTCGCGGGCGATGCGGAGATTCTCGTCGAGGATACGGGCGCACTCCCGTTCGACGCCGGTCATGCCGGACTCGCAGAAAGCGACGCCGCGCAGGGAGGGCGGGTCGGTAATGATATCGCTTAGCAACCGCTCGAGCGCCGAGACGATCGCTTCGCCGTCAACGATCCTCATGCCCGCAGTATTGGCACCGACCGGCGCCGAAGTCAAGTTAGGCCGATGCCCTCTTGACCGGCAAGCGGCGGTGCTTATCGAAAAAACCGTGAAACGTTCGGTGAACGATGAGTAACCTTTGTGCAAAAAGGAGGTGTGTCATGTCGCTCATCAAGAGGTATGAGAACCCTGAACGAGGCCCGCTCAGCCGCTACTACGGCGGCCTCTTCGGCGACCTGTTCAGCGATCTGTTCGACAACGCCTTCGCGACGGTGACCGGCGAGGTGTGGCCGCGGGTGGACATCGAGGAGACCGACGACGCCTACCTCATCAAGGCCGAGCTGCCGGGGATGAAGAAGGAGGATGTCGCGGTCGAGATCCACAACAATGTCCTTTCCATCTCGGGCGAACGGAAGGAGACCCGCGAGGAGAAGAGCAAGAATGTCCACCGGCGCGAAAGCTTCGTCGGCACTTTCTGCCGCAACTTCTCGCTTCCCGATCAGGTGTCGGTCGAGAAGGTAGACGCCGAGTTCAAGGACGGCGTCCTGCGGCTTACCATTCCGAAGAGCGAGGAGCGCAAGCCGCGCAAGATCGCCATCAAGTGACGGCGGCAGATCGGCGTTCAGGGAGCGCCCCCGCCCCGGCGGGGGCGTTTCGTCTCAGTCGTTCCCGAGATAGGCGGCGTACCGGTAGGCGTTGCCGTCCTTTTCAATGATGAATGCCGGCTCTCCTCCGTGGAAGACGGCATTCGGCCCCTCAAGGAGGTTGAGGCCGAGCGGCCGGATGTCGGCGCCGTTGCGCAGGCGCCAGTAGACGGTGTCGCCGACCGTTATCCACGGGAAGGTGCGAAGAAAGTCAACGACGCTCGTCTTCGCGCGGGCCACCTTCTCGGGATCGCTTCGTATCTCGCCGAGACGCACCGCGTTCTCTATCGTGAACGGACCGACCGCCTCGCGGGTAAGATTGACGAGCACCGCCCCGGTGCCGGCGACCGCACCGATGTCGCGGACGAGCGAACGGATGTAGGTCCCCTTCGAGCACTCGACGACGAAGGCGACCCGCGTCCGCTCCTTCGGGGTAAGCGACAGCTGATAGATCTCGACCTCCTTGGGCGGCAGATCTATCTTCTCGCCGCGGCGCGCCTTGGCGTAGGAACGGACGCCGCCGACCCTGACCGCCGAATAGTCGGGCGGTATCTGGCGGATGCGTCCGCTGAATATGCCGATGATGCGTTCCCAATCAACCCCGAAAGCGTCCGCCTCGGGATGGGTCGTCGTGACCGCGCTCTCGATGTCGTGGCTCGGGCTTTCCTTCCCGAGCTCGAATTCGCCGACATAGCGTTTGCGCGCGTCGGTCACGAAGCGCATGAGTTTCGTGGCGCGGTTCACCGCGACGACGAGGAGCCCCGCCGCCATCGGATCGAGCGTCCCGCAGTGCCCCGCCTTCTTGATCTTGAGCAGCCGCTTGAGCCGGTCGAGCGCCTCGGCCGAGGTAAGACCCGGCTCCTTGAAGAAGGAAAGGAAATAGGTGTTATCGTCCATGAGCCACCTTGCGCACGATGTTCTCGACGAGCGCGCAGGCCTCCGCGAACGACCCGCTGAACTCGAAACCGGCCGCGTTGCGGTGACCGCCGCCCCCCAGTTCATGAGCGATACGCGAGGCGTCTATCGCTCCCTTGCTGCGCACGCTCACCTTGTAGCGCCCCGGCGCAAGTTCCCGGAAACGGAACGCCACCTCGACCCCCTTGATGGCCCGCGCATAGTTGATGAACGAGTCTATGTGGTCGGGACCGACACCGTAGCGTGCCATCTGTTCGAGCGTCACCTGAAAGACCGCCGCGCGGCCGTCGGCGAGCACCCGTATCGAGGAGATCGCCTCGCCGAGGAGACGCACCTGCCCCTCCGGCATCTCCTCCCAGATCTGTGCCGCCACTTCCCACGGATTCACCTGTTCGACGAGTTCGGCGAGCATCTCGAAGGACTCGCGGTTCGTCGAGTCGTACCGCATGCCGCCGGTGTCCGCCATGACCGCCGCGTAGAGACAGAGCGCTATCTCAGGCGTCACCGGCAGGCGTTGCGCTCTCATGAAACGGTAGACGAGCACTGCGGTCGCCGCCGCGCCGTCATCGAGGAATGTCTGATCGAAGAATTCGGCGGGATCACGATAGACGACATGGTGATCGAAGAGGATCTTCGGTTTCCGGGTCGTGCAAAGCCGTCGGTGAAGGTCTTCGCCGACGCGATGAGGGCCGCCGGCGTCCACGACGAGGTAGAGATCGGGCTCTTCCTCCGGAAGGCTGCGGGTCATCTTGTCGGCGCCCGGCAGGAACAGAAAATTGTAAGGGAACGGGTCGACCGAGTAGAGCGTCGTCGCGATGCCACGCTTCGTAAGGAGATGGTAGCGCGCGAGCGCCGAGCCGACGCTGTCGCCGTCGGGGTTCTCGTGCCCGGCGACGAGGGCGCTCCGCGCGGCGCCGAGAAGCGCGGCGAGATCACTGCGCCGGCTCATCGTCGCCCTCCGCGCGCTCCCGGCTCAGCGTGTCGAGCAGTTCCTGCAGACGCACGACCGATTCGGCCTTCTCGTCGAAACGGAAATGGAGCAGCGGCGCGAACTTGAGGTGCCGCATCTCCTTGGCGAGCAGGTGCCGGATGTGGCGCTCCTCCTCGGCAAGGCGGTCCTGCGTGAACTTGCGGGGAACGCCCGGCATGAGGGTGTAGCGGACCGTCACCTCGCGCAGGTCGGGGCTCGCCGACACATCCTGAACGAGGATGCCGGCAAGCGGCGTTTCGGCGTACTCGCGCAAAAAGATCATCGAAAGGTTCTTGCGGATCGCCTGCGCGACGCGCTCCCGACGGAAATGTCCCGCCACGCTACACCACCGTATCGGCGACCTCGGTGTCTATGTAACACTCGATGATGTCGCCTTCCTTGATGTCGTTGTAGTTCTCGATCCCGATGCCGCACTCGAAGCCCGCCTTGACCTCGCGAGCATCGTCCTTGAAGTGTTTCAGGGAGGAAAGAGCTCCTTCGTAGATGACCACATTGTCGCGGATGAGCTTGACCCGTCCGCTCCGGACGATGCGGCCGTCGGTCACCATGCAGCCGGCGATGTTGCCGACCTTCGTGATGCGGAAGACCTGCCGCACCTCGGCGGAACCGGCGTACTGCTCCTTCACGAGCGGCGCCAGCTTCCCGCTCATGGCCGCCTTCAATGCGTCAATGAGATCGTAGATGATGGAGAAGATGCGGATGTCCACCTGCTCCGCGACCGCCGTCTGCTTCGCCTTGTTGTCCACGCGGACATTGAAGCCGAAGATGATCGCCTTCGACGCCGATGCGAGAAGGACATCGTTCTCGGTGATGCCGCCGACGCCGCTGTGGATGATGCGGACCCGGAGCTTCTCGTGCTCTATCTTCTTTATCGAGTTGACGATCGCCTCGACCGAGCCGTCCACATCGGCCTTGACGATGAGGTTGAAGTCCTGAACATCGCCGCCCTCGATCTTCGCGAAGAGGTTGTCGAGGCTCACTTTCTCCTCTTTCTCGAAGCGCTGTTCCTTGAGTTTGTTCTTGCGCAGGTCCACGAAGCCGCGCGCCTTCTTCTCGTCGGAGAAGGTGTAGAGCATCTCGCCCGCCGGCGGCACGCTGTCGAGCCCCGTTATCTCGACCGCCATCGAGGGGCCCGCCTCCTTGACGCGGTTGCCGCGCCAATCGGTCATCGAACGGACATAGCCGAAGGCGGTCGCCGTCGCGACGAGGTCGCCGACCTTGAGCGTCCCGTCCTTGACGAGCGCCGTCGCGACCGGGCCCCGCCCCGGGTCCATGCGCGACTCGATGACGACGCCGGTCGCCGGCTTGTTCGGGTTCGCCTTGAGGTCCATCACCTCGACCTGCAGAAGCACCGTTTCGAGCAGTTTGTCTATGTTGATGCGCTGTTTCGCCGATATCTCGACGAAGAGGTTCGAACCGCCCCACTCCTCCGGCACGATGTCGTACTTGAGAAGGTCCTGCCGCACCCGTTCGGGGTTCGCCTCCGGCTTGTCTATCTTGTTTATCGCGACGATGATGGGGACATTCGCCGCCTTCGCGTGGTTGATCGCCTCGATGGTCTGCGGCATCACGCCGTCGTCG
>CAYNMQ010000096.1:0-7680 GCA_964398245.1 uncultured Spirochaetales bacterium
GGAGCGCCCCGTCGACCATCTTCGCGCTGGACGACATCAAGTTCCACACCGGCTACCACATCGAGACCGTGGGCTCCAGCGAGATGGCCATCCGCGAGGCCATCGAGCGCTACTACGCGCCCAAGGGCCCGTCGATGGAGGAGATCATCGGCGAGATCGACGACAGCGGCGTCGAGGTGGCCGACGAGGCCGAGGGCTCGGAGAACGCCGACGACCTGGCCAAGGCGGCCGACGACGCCCCCGTGGTCAAGCTGGTGAACCTCATCCTGCTCGACGCCATCAAGAAGCACGCCTCCGACATCCACGTCGAGCCCTACGAGAAGGACTTCCGCGTGCGCTTCCGCATCGACGGTGGCCTACGAGGTCATGCGGCCGCCGATGAAGATGAAGAACGCCATCATCAGCCGCCTGAAGATCATGTCCGCGCTGGACATCTCCGAGCGCCGGCTCCCGCAGGACGGGCGCATCAAGCTCAAGCTGGGCGGCGGCAAGGAGATGGACTTCCGCGTCAGCGTCTGCCCGATGCTGTTCGGCGAGAAGGTCGTCCTGCGCCTCCTCGACAAGAGCAACCTGCAGCTGGACATGACCAAGCTCGGCTTCGAGCCGGAGCCGCTCAAGTGGTTCAAGGACGCCATCGACCGCCCGTACGGCATGGTGCTGGTCACCGGCCCCACCGGCTCGGGCAAGACCACCACGCTCTACTCGGCGCTGCAGGAGCTCAACAAGGTCAGCGACAACATCTGCACCGCCGAGGACCCGGTCGAGTTCAACTTCGCCGGCATCAACCAGGTGCAGATGCACGACGAGATCGGCCTGAACTTCGCCTCGGCCCTGCGCTCGTTCCTGCGGCAGGACCCCGACATCATCATGATCGGCGAGATCCGCGACTTCGAGACCGCGGAGATCGGCGTCAAGGCGGCGCTCACCGGCCACTTGGTCATGAGCACCTTGCACACCAACGACGCCCCTTCGACCATCACGCGTCTTCTCAACATGGGCATCGAAAGTTTCCTCGTCACTTCATCGGTCAATGTCATTGCCGCTCAGCGGCTCGGCCGTATGGTGTGCCAGCAGTGCAAAGAGGAGTTCCCGATAGAGAAACACATCCTTAAGGAGCTCCAGATAACCGACCAGATGATCGAAGAGTATGCCGGCGGCAAACCGCGCATCTTCAAGGGGCGCGGCTGTGACGCCTGTTCAGGGTCCGGATACAAGGGCCGGATCGCCTTCTATGAGGTCATGCCGATGACGGAGCCCGTTCGCGAGGCGGTGCTCAACGGTGCCAGTTCGGCGGAACTCAAGGAGCTGGCCATTCAAGATGGCATGAAGACCATGCGGGTCAGCGCGAACATCCGGCTGCTCGAAGGTATCACTTCGAAAGACGAGGTGTTGCGCAACACCGCCCCCGATTGATAGTCCACTCTGAAAGAGGTTCACCGTGGTCGACGCGTCTTCCATATCGCTTCAGGACCTTCTCACGCTCTTGATCGAGCAGAACGCTTCCGATCTTCATCTCACTTCCGGGAGTCCTCCCCAGTTGCGGATAGACGGGTCGCTCCGGCCGGTCAATATGCCGCCGCTTTCTCCCACCGATACGAAGCGACTGGCGTACAGCATCCTGACCGAGCGTCAGAAGAAAAGCTTCGAGGAGAACAACGAGCTCGACCTGTCGTTCGGCGTTAAGAATCTAAGCCGTTTCCGGGCGAACATATTCATGCAGCGCGGCGCCGTGGCGGCCGCCATCCGGGTGATCCCCTACAAGATACTCGATTTCAAGACGCTGGGCCTGCCTGAGGTCGTCGAGGAGATCGCCAAGAAACCGAAGGGTCTGGTGCTGGTCACCGGGCCGACGGGAAGCGGTAAGTCGACGACGCTTGCCTCGATGATCGATTATGTTAACCGCAACCGCAAGGGCCATATCGTTACGATCGAGGACCCCATAGAGTTCATTCACACGCACAAGAACTGTATCGTCAACCAGCGCGAGGTCGGTTCCGACACCGCCTCGTTCGCCAAAGCGCTCCGGGTGATCCTGCGCCAGGACCCCGACATCGTGCTCATAGGCGAGATCCGCGACATCGAGACGATGGAGACGGCTTTGCAGGTCTCCGAGACGGGACACCTCTGTTTCGCGACGCTTCACACCAACAACACGGTCGAATCGATAAACCGCATCATCGACATGTTCCCGGTCAATCAGCAGAACCAGGTGCGGACCCAACTCTCCTTCGTTCTGCAGGGGATCATCGCGCAGATACTGTTGCCGAAGAAATACGGCGGCGGCCGGATCGTTTGTTGCGAGGTTATGGTGCCGACCCCGGCGATCCGGAACCTCATCCGCGAGAACAAGCTGGCGCAGATCTATTCCACCATGCAGGCGGGGCAGAAGGACCATCACATGCAAACGATGACGCAGGACCTGGTCAGGCTGGTGCAGAGCGATCTGGTGAGCATGGAAGAAGCCCAACAGGTGGTCCCGAACATGGACGAGTTCGTCAGTCTGCTCTCGCGGGCCAAGTAGCATAAGGGAGGGCGCATGACTTACTACAAGTATGTCGGGACGAACAAGAAGGGAGAGGTCGTCAAAGGCGTCCTGGAGGCCGACGACGAAAAGGCGGCGCGGCAGGCGCTTCTCGCACAAAGCATCCGGGCCGAGGAGATAAAGAGAGATTGGACGCGCATCGAGATCGGAGCGGGGAAGGTCACCAACAAGGACCTCGTCATCTTCACCCGTCAATTCGCGACGATGATCAGCGCCGGTCTCGCCATCATCCAAGCGCTCGACATTCTCGGGGCGAACGCGGAAAATCCGGCATTTCGGCGGGTGATCCGCAAGGTGAAGACGGCGGTGGAAGAGGGGCGTTCGCTCTCGGACGCTCTTCGTGAGCACAAGGCGGTCTTCGACGACCTGTATGTCAACCTTATCGCGGCCGGCGAGGTCGGCGGTATCCTCGACACCATTCTCGACCGCTTAGCGCTGTTCCTCGAGAAGAACGAGAAACTCCGCAAGAAAATAAAAGGGGCAATGGCCTATCCGACGGTCGTCTTGATAGCGACTTTCGTCATCGTGGCGGTGCTCATGGTGTTCGTTGTCCCGACATTCGCCAACATGTTCCTGAGCCAGGGGCAGGAACTGCCGGGATTGACCAAGATGGTGGTCGATGTCTCCAATTGGTTCCAAGCGAACATTTTTGTTATGATAGTGCTCATCGTGGGTATGGTGGTCGGGGTGAAACTACTTTTGAAGAACCCGAAGGTGCGATACACCGTCCACAAGGCGCTCCTCGGAGCGCCTGTCTTCGGGGACCTCATCAAGAAGACGGCGGGCGCCCGTTTCACGAGGACGCTCAGCACGCTCCTCAGCTCGGGCGTCCCGCGCGTTGACGGTCTGCAGGACTTTTCGGCGACCGCCGGCAACATGATCATTGAAGAGGGCGTCCTCTATGTGCGCAGCAAGGTCATCGAGGGGCAGGACATGACGACGCCGCTCACCGCGGCGAAGATATTTCCCCCCATGGTCGTCTCGATGATCGGCGTCGGCGAGGCGACCGGCGCCATGGACACGATGCTTTCCAAGATTGCCGATTTCTATGACGAAGAGGTCGATGCGGCGGTCGACGCTCTCACCGGGATGCTCGAGCCGCTCCTCATGGTCGTCATCGGCGGCGTCGTCGGCGTAACGATGGTCTCTATGTATCTCCCGATATTCAAGATGGGTCAGATCGTCGGCGGATGAGAATGGACATTCTCCGCGCCGAAGATTTCCGACAGAACCTCTACTCCTTCTTCGTCATCCGTTTCTTTTTTCTGCTGGCGCTTTTCTTCGCCTTTTTTCTTATGCCGCTCATCAACGAGCAGCCCGCCATATTCACCTTTCGCAACAAGATACTTCTGGTGCTCATCTTTCTCTTTGTCTTGCTGAATTTCCTTTCTTTGGTTTTCAATCGCATAGCGCCTGTTTCCAGGATCCGACACTTTGCTTATATCGAGTTTTTCACGGAGATCCTTTTCTGGGTGCTGGTTGCCTATTTGTCGGGAGGGATTGAATCGCCTTATCTCTATGTCGTGGTCATCGTCATCATGTATTCCGGTTTCATCCTCGATGCGAAAGGCGCCCTCTTCACCATGGTTACGGGGTTCTTCCTTCTTCTTCTCATGGCGTTCTTCGTCAAATCGTCGGTGCTCCCGATCCTGTCGGTGGACCTCGTGGAGCTTTACAGCCTTTCGTGGGCCTCTTTCTTCTCGAAGCTGTCCGTCTATCTCTTTTTCTTTGCGGTGGCCGGCGTCATAGCGACGCGCACCGCCCGCGCCATCCAACGGGTCAACCGCGAACTTCTGGAAAAGGACCTTCGAACCGAAGAGATCAAGAATCATTTCTATGCGATCATGAGCTCCCTTTCGATGGGGGTGGTCATCATCCGCGAGCGACAGATACTCTATGCGAACGATTTCGCGAGGAGGGTCTGTCCCGATCTCGAGTCTTTCGTCGCCGCGGTGCTGAAAAGCCCCTATGTCTACCAAGAGTGGCAGGAGCACCGGTGGAGCGGCCGGATACTGCACTATTCCCTGCAACGATATATCGAGCAGCAGGAGGTGCTCGTTTTCAGCGATGTCACCGCCATGCGAAAGCGCGAGGAGGACGACCGGCGGCGCGAGAAGATGGCGGTCATCGGCCAGTTGACCGCCTCCATCGCGCACGAGATAAAGAACCCTCTTGCGAGCCTCATCGGGGCGAGCGAGATGCTTTTTTCTTCGTTGCCTAACGCCGACGAGGACAGCCGACAGCTGACGGAGATAATCGCGCGCGAAGGGGAGCGCGTGAAGACCCTGCTTGACCGCCTTTTCTTCTCCACCGAAGAGAGACCGCTCATGATATCCGACATCTCGCTTCGTTCGTTGTTGGAGAGCATTGTCAGGATATTTTCGGTTTCCTATCCCAAGATACGGATCGAGATGACGATAGAGGAGGTCGTCGTTCCCGGGGACGCCGATCGGTTGCGGGAGGTGTTCTGGAACATTCTTCTCAACGCCGCGGAGGCGATGAAAGAGGAGGGGACGATAACGGTCGCCGGAGGTCCGCAAGGGGACATGGTGGCCGTGTGCGTCGCCGACAGTGGAGGCGGTATCCCGCCGGAGGTGCAGGAGCGCATGTTCGATCCGTTCTTTTCGACAAAACGGCGCGGCACGGGACTGGGGCTTGCGGTGGTCCACAATGTCGTCAAGATGCACGGCGGCACCGTCGGCGTCCGTAACACCGATATCGGCGCCGAGTTCGTCGTGACCCTTCCTCTCCGGCGGAGGTAAGAGCATGGATAGAGCGCGAGTACTGGTGGTTGATGACGAACTGAGCATGCGGCAGTTCCTAGAGATCCTTCTCAAGAAGGAGGGATATCTCGTCACCACCGCGTCCGACGGAGAGGCGGCGCTTCGATGCCTGGAGGAGAAGCGGCACGCCGTCGTGTTGATGGATTACAATATGCCGGGAGGCATAGACGGCATCTCCCTGCTGAACCGCATGAGGCAAGTAAGCCCCGCTACCCAGATCATCGTGATCACTGCCTATGCTTCGACCGAACAGGCGATCAAGTCGCTTGAGATAGGGGCGCTCGATTATGTAAGCAAGCCGTTCAATGTGGCGCAGATACGGGATCTCGTGCGCCGCGCCGTCAACGAATATTTCGCCGCCGATCAGGGCGCCGTCGGCAGGGGGGTTGCTGCGGAGGCCGTCGTCGCCGTGGTGGCGGAAAGCCCCGCGATGAAGCAGGTGCTGGAATATGCCGACAAGGTGGCGCCGACCGATTCGATCGTGCTGCTTACCGGCGAGAGCGGTGTCGGGAAGGAGGTGATCGCACGCTACATCCATGACCACAGTCCCCGCCGGGAAGCGTCGTGGTACCCGATCAACTGCGGCGCCATACCCGAAAGTCTTCAGGAGAGCGAGCTTTTCGGCTATGAGAAAGGGGCCTTCACCGGCGCCGACAGGATGAAACGCGGATATTTCGAGGTTGTCGGCAGCGGAACGCTCTTTCTTGACGAGGTGGGGGAACTTTCCGAGAACATGCAGGTGAAACTCCTGCGCGTTCTGCAGGAACGGGTCTTCCTGCGCGTGGGGGGCGTCGAGAAGATCGAGACCCGTGTCCGCCTCATCGCCGCGACCAATAAAGATCTCGACCAGGAGGTGGCGTCGGGCAGAGTCCGCGCAGACCTCTTTTTCCGCCTGAATGTGTTCGGGATACATGTACCTCCTCTGAGAGAGCGTCGGGAGGACATTATTCCTCTTGCGCGGGAGTTTCTTTCTCTGCTCTCGCAGCGGATGGGGCGCGAATGGCGCCTGGAAAAGAATGTCGAACAGTTCCTCGTGGAGTACCCGTTCCCCGGCAATGTCCGGGAACTTCACAACATTCTCGAGCTGGCCGCCGGGCTGGAGAAAGGCTCGCGCATCACGATGGATGACATCAAGGTCGTGCGTCCCGTCGTCCCGTCGGAGGTGCGCGTTTCCTTCAATGAACCCATAGACCTCGATGCGGTGCTGGCAGATGTGGAGCGCCGCCATATCACAGCGGCTCTTGACAAGGCGAAACAGAACCGGAGCGAGGCGGCCCGCCTGCTCGGCATCACCGAGCGTTCGCTCCGGTATCGCATGGACAAATTGGGGCTTCGGCAGGGCGATGATGAGTGATCTATGGCTTCATCACCCCGCCTTTCGGCAGGCGTTCGCGCTCTTTTTCCTTTTGGCTGGTCTTGCGATAGGAAGTTTCCTCAATGTCTGCATCTACCGCATTCCCCGCAACCGGTCGCTCATCTTTCCGGGAAGCGCCTGTCCTGCCTGCGGGCACCCGATCCGATGGTATGAGAACATCCCGGTGTTCTCATGGCTTTTTCTGCGCGGTCGCTGTTCCGCCTGTCGGTCGCCCATATCGGTGAAGTATCCGCTCGTCGAGCTTCTGACCGGCATGCTGTTTCTCGTTGCCTACCTGCGCTGGAACCTTTCGCTCGACCTGCTGTTCGTTCTCATCTATCTTGCGCTTCTCATCGTCATAAGCGGCATTGACATCACCCATCAGATCGTGCCGTATAGCCTTACCGTTCCGGGTATAATATGCGGCCTTCTCTACGGGCTCCTCTCTCCCGAGCGGACCTTTCTGGAGGCCGTTGCCGGGCTCTTCCTCGGCGGCGGCGGCCTCCTTCTGGTCATCGTCGTTTTCTACATCGCGACGAAGAAGATCGGCATGGGGGGAGGAGATATCATGATCTTCGGCATGATAGGGGCCTATGGAGGCCCGAGGGCGTTGGTCCCTGTCCTGTTCATCGCTTCGGCGGGCGGCATTCTTTTCTTTCTCTTTATGCGAAAGGTGCTGGGGCGCAAACGCATCGCTGCTGAGATCACCGCTGAGGAGATCGGAGGAAATGAAAGCGATCTCGAGCGCACGATCTATTTCGGGCCGTTCCTTGCGTTGGGGGCTGTGATGGTGCTTTTTGCCAAGGACATAGAATTTCTCCGATATTTTATTTTCTGAGAGAACCGAGGGAAGACCGTGGATCAGAAAGAACGCGCTTTGCGATACCATCGCGACCCGTTCCCGGGAAAGATCGGCATCGTTCCGACCAAGCCCTGCGCCACGCAGGATGACCTCTCGCTCGCCAACACCCCCGCCGACGCCTGGCCCTGCCGCGACATAG
>CAYNMQ010000097.1:0-6609 GCA_964398245.1 uncultured Spirochaetales bacterium
GGGCACGAGAAGGGTGCGGCGGGACATGAGTAGCAGGTGAGGGTGCCGGTGCAGATCGTCTTCGCGGGGCCGCGATAGATGGTGCCAGTAAAGAAGTTCTGAAGGAACGGGTGGTGAACGGCGAGGAAGATGAACTGAACGATCCAGCGTCTCACCGGTAGAGCCCCATGCACGACTGACAGAAGGTCGAGCCGTTGACCTTGACGAGGATCACCTCGCGGGTGCCTGCCTCGTCTATCGGCGCAGTGAAGGCGCGGACGATGAGGACGATCGCCAGTGCGAGGAAAAGAAACCGGAGCATGACGAGCGCTATCTTGCGTGCGATCGGCGCCTTGAACATAAGGTGTACTCCTCAGCTACGCACGATAAACGGAACGATTGTCACACCGCGCCGGTGAATGTCAAGGTTTCGAAAAACGGCGACAATGGGGCGACGTCTCTTTTTTTCTTGACCTTACTTTTGTAAGGTATATCATGGTGAAGTGTTCGGGATAGTTGAACGGAGGTGCGGTATGCGAAAGAGCGGCGAGGTCACCGAGTCACAGCGGGCGCTCCTTGCGGCGATAGAGAAGTTCAGAGAGCGGGAGGGGATCCCGCCGACGACACGGGAGCTCGCCGATGTGCTCGGGATGGCGGCGGCAAGCGTTCATGAGCAGATACGCCGGCTCGAGCGGAAAGGCTTCATCCGTCGCCGGGCGCGGCAGGCGCGTTCGCTCGAGGTCGTGCGCTTTCCGGAAGAGGACGCTCCGGCGGGGCCGACGCGCCTTGTGCGCGTGCCGGTGCTCGGCCGCATCGCGGCAGGCGAGCCGCTCCTTGCGGTCGAGGGACACGATGAGGCCATCTATGTTGATGCCGACTCTATCGGCACGGGGCAGTTCTTCGCGCTCCGCGTGAAAGGCGATTCGATGACCAATGCGGGGATCCACGAAGGCGATCTCGTCGTCGTGCGTCGTCAACCGGTCGCCGGTTCGGGCGACATCGTCGCGGCGCTTCTCGGTGACGAGGCGACGGTCAAACGGCTCCGCATCGGACGCGACGGGGTCTTTCTGATGCCCGAGAACGAACGCTATCAGCCGATCGCGGTGACGCTCCGTGACGATTTCCGGGTGCTCGGGGTCGTTGTTTCAGTAGTATCGGTGGCTCGCTAGAAGGCAAGACGGTAGCCGAACGAAAGGACAAGCGGGAACGGCTTGTCCTCCTTGCTCACATAAGGCGCGATATCGGGGTCCTTGCGCAGTTTGTCTATATGCTCGTTCACCGATGAGTAGGCGATGACCACGAGGTCGAAATCGAGCCCGTGACGGCGGTCCTTACCGAACATGTACTGTACGCCGAACCCGAGGTTGAGTCCGTGGAAGGTCTTCTTCTCGCGGAAGTTTATCGCACCGGTGTCGGTGATGATGGCGAGGTTGTAATCGGTCACGGCGTTGATGCCGTACATGATGGTGATGCGCGGCCGCCAGCCGTAGTCGCGCGGCAGAAGAAAATAGCGCAGTCCGCCGGCGTAGGCGAACTGCCCGATGGGGGTTTCGCCGATACTTGCCGTTATTGTGATGCCATTGAACCAGCGTTTTTGAATCGGATGGACATCAACATTGAGGCCGAAGAAGCCATAGAACATGCCGAGGCCGATGCCGACGCTTCCGTAGGGTGCCGGGTCTTCCCACGACGGTTTCTCAGGGATCGGTTCGGCGGGAGGCGTGACCGGTTTTGGCTCTTCTTTTGCCGGCTCTTCTGCCTTTTTCTCCTCTTCCTTCTTCTCTTCGGCGGGTGGCGTAGCCTCGGCAGGGGGTTCGACGGGCGTGGTTGCCGTAGCCTCGGCGGATGTCTCTGCGGGCTTGACCGCCGTAGCCTCGGCGGAGGCGGTTGGTTGCGGCGCTACGAGCGCTGGTTCAGGTGCCGGCGCTCCTCCCGCGGGCTTCTTGGTGTCTTTCTGTTCGGCGGCTCCCAACGTGAGTATGCCGGCGATGATGAGCAAAGCGACAAGAATGTTCCTCATGTCACGCCCCCTTGGCCGTACAAAGGCATGATAGCCGCTTAGGCTGGAGTGTCAACAAATGTTCGGTGCTCATTCGATCCTGATCCGCCGCCGTGCGATGGCGCGTTCGTTACCGTCGTCGTCGGTCGCGACTATCTGGAGGAGATAGGAGCATCCGCCTGCGAGTCCTTCGAGCGAGAGCGTTCCGGAGAAGCCTTCGTTGCCGGCGCACATCGCGTAGCCGGGATAGACGGCGCACACATCGGGACGGTCGGTGTCGAGCGAAAGAGCGGCACTCCGCAGAAAGTGGCCATTCCAATCATCGAGATCGGCACGCACCGACACGACGCTCTTGTTGTCGAGCACCCAGCCTGCGAGCGTGACCGAACCGCTATGGACCGAGTCGGGCGCCGGCGCATCGAGGTAGCCGAACGGCGGGAGGTGTGTGTCGAGCCATGCGGCATATTCGGCTATCGTCGCGAAACTGCCGAGGATGAGGTAGGCGCGTGCCCGCACCGTGCCGTGTGCCGGTATCCCAAAGACGAACTGGGCGCGGATGTTGTTGAACACACCCGCTTTCTGCCATGCCTGATAGGCGGTGAGACGGTTCTCGTAGTAGATGCCGACGCCGTAGTCGAGCCCGTCTTTCTGAAGCGCCGCCCATGAGCCGGGGGTGTCGAAGTTCTTGTAGAAGAAGCCGTCGTTGGCGGGTATGTCCACCGCGATCTCGGTGCCGTTCGAGTCGAGGATGTGCTTGTAGTTCGCGAGGCCGTGGGCGCCGTAGGCGGCGTAGAGCGTCGGGAATTCCTGCATGGTCGGCTGGACCGAGGTGTCGGAAAGGTTATCGACCTCCATCATCATCTCGACGATGTGGCTGTGGACGAAGCGGAGCCGCTGGCGATAGCGCACATCGGAGACGCGGCTCTTGAGGACGCTGTCGGCGCAGCCGTCGCCATCACAGGTCGGCTTGTCCCAGTCAGGGTTCCAGAAGAGCGGCCGCACGGTGGCCTTTATCTCATAAACGCTCTCTTCGATGCTCTCGACCGGTGAACCGATGTTGCACCGGTTCCCGCCCTGCACCGGGTCCCAGCCGAGGTACCGGATGCTGTTGGCGCACACGAGTTCGGGGTGGGTGAGGCAGGAGGCGTTGTAGGCGCACGCCTGCATCGAGCGCGGCGGATCGTAGAAGGCGACCTGCACCTCGCGGCCGGTGTCGTTTGCGTCTATGACATTGGATCCGGCATCGGCGGCGATGCCGAAGAAAACGATGCTCGCGCCCCAGTTCTCGCGGATGCCGACCTTGAGGTAGTTGCTTGGCGAGAAGAGATAGTGATCGGTAAAGTCACCGTTCAAAGCGACCTGTACTTTTCCTTGCTGTGGATTGAGCAGGTCTTCGACCGATTCGACCCATTCCTCGGGCACCTCGCAGGTTGCCGTATCCTCGTCGGGGAGGAGTTCATCCTCTTCAGGAACGATGGTCTCTCCGTCCGCAAGCGGCGTTTCGTCGTCGCCCGTTTCCTCCATTTCGTCGGGAAGAGGATTCTCTGCGTCGCTTTCCACAACATCTGACGCTTCCTGCACCTCATCGGGCGCGTTGATATCACCGTCGAGAGCCTCTTCTCCCTGCTCGTCGAAAGAAGGGGTGTCAGGAAGGGGAGAAGTGTCGGTGTCGGAAATCGTGAGATCGTTCGTGCCGCCGAGGTCGGTATCAAGGATCGTCTCGTCGTCCTGCCCGTTCGGATTCGAGGAGCAGGCGACAAGAAACAGAAAACACGCGAAGAGCGCCCATCGTCCCATGGGGGTGACCTCCTAGAGCGTATAACTGTACTTGAACTCCATGAGGCCTTGATAGAACATCGGGAGATCCTTCTTCTTGATGGCGTCGAGGATGCAATCGCCGAAGAGCGAGGACTGGTACTTCTCGGTCTCGAAGTAGATGTCTATGATCTTCCCGGAGCCGGCGACGCGCACGCGGAGCCACATAGTTCCCATGAGATTGCGGTCGCCCTGCCGGATGCGCTCCTGATAGCACTGGGTGATGTTCGGAATGAACGAGTTCATGTGGAGTTGTATCACCTTCGGGTCGAGCATCTCGGGAAGCGACTGCTCGCGTCCCGCCCAGTAGCGGGCGAGTTCGTGTTCGTCGGGCGGTTCGTGGACATAGCCGGTATCTTCGGGACGCGGCGGCCGTTTGATGAGGTTTCCTTGCACCTGCGCCTGCCGCTGGAGGAGCGCGACGATATCGTTGAAGCCCTTGTTCTTCGCCTTGCCGAGCGCCGTTTCGCCGCTCTTGAAGTCTATCGGGTTTATGTCGGCGCCGTAAGAGAGGAGCAGTTTCACGATCTCGGCCTGACCGTTCGATGCGGCGTACATGAGCGCCGTGCGGCCATCAACATCGGTGTCGTTGATCCGCGCCCGCTTGTTGAGAAGCATCGTGCAGATATCCTTGTGCCCGTAGCGTGCCGCATCCATGAGCGGCGTCTCCTTGAACTGGTCACCGAGATTCACATCGGCGCCGTTCTCGATGAGAAACTCGACTACCTCCTTGTGACCCTTCTTGGTTGCCCACATGAGCACCGGCTCGGCACGGTCGGTATCCACGGCGTTGACATCGGCGCGCAGTTGCACGAGGAACTTCACCACCTCGAGGTGGCCGCGCTGGGCGGCCCACATGAGCGCCGTCTGGCCGCGCGAGTTGCGTGCGTTGATGTCGCCGCCACTGTTGTAAAAAGCCTTGACTGCCTCGAGGTCACCCTCGCGCGCCGCGGCGACGAACTCGTCTATCT
This sequence comes from uncultured Spirochaetales bacterium, assembly GCA_964398245.1. Classification (GTDB taxonomy): domain Bacteria; phylum UBP6; class UBA1177; order UBA1177; family JAKLFG01; genus CALITV01. Next base: position 4,765 of record CAYNMQ010000097.1, read on the forward strand.
CTTCCTGTGTCTTCGGTCCTGATGCCGCCATAGTCACCGTAGTCTCTGAACTCTCTGCGGCCTTGGCCGCCGTAGCCTCGGCGGAGGCGGCCGGCTGGGTTGACGAACAGGTGGTTACGAAGATCGCGGTTAACGCAATGAACAGATACTTCATGGAACCCTCCATTTACCCGAGTTTTCTTACGATATAGTTGTCGTAGTCGCCGAGGTAGGTGAACCCATACTTTTTGTAAAGTGCGATCGCCTTGTGGTTCTCGCGGTGCACCTCGAGTTTGCACTGAAGACCGATGTCGCGCGCCGCGTTCATTGCCGTTTCCATGAGGAGGTGCGCAAGCTTCTTTCCTTGGTAGGCGGGAAGGATGCCGAAGTGGTGAAGATAACTGCGCCGATGGTCGTGGGTGAGCCACGCGGTGCCGATCATCTCGCCGGTGTCGCTCCGCTCGAGGATGAGAAAGCGTCCGCCGTGGGCGAGCGTCCGTTCGATGACCGCCGCATCGTCGCCGCGATGGGCGCCGCCGAGGCCGGTCTCGTGCCAGAGATGCTCTATCGCCGCCCAGTCACCGGAACGATAGCCGCGAACACGATAATTGCTCATGACAGTTCCTCAGATGAGCATGAGACCGCATCCGTCGCTTTCGGAAGGTTCCGGTAAAAAGAACTCGATGACGGCATCCTCATCTGCAGGCGTTCCGGTGTCGTCGGGGGAAGGAGAGTCGTTGTCGGGCGGTGTCCATCCGTAGGGGACACAGCGCCCCGCTTCGTTGCAGTAGGCGTTGTCATCTCCCGTCTCCTGGTTGATGCACTCGCCGTCGCCGCGGCAGGGGCGGAAACAGACGCCCTTTTTGTCCTGCCACGAGGCATGGCACTTGTAGTAGCCCGATTCCTCCCCGGGACGGCAATCGGCGTCGGAGGTGCAGGATGCGGCGCAGAGGTAGGTGCGCGACCGCGAACTGTAGATGCACTTCGCATCGTCAGGACACTGATTGTCGTTGTAGGCATCGCAGAGGGTGAAGCAGTAGCCGCCCGGCTTCGAGGTGTCGCAGTAGGAGCCATTATAGAGGCAGTCGGCCTCGCTCTGACAGGGCCCGCCGGTGAGCGACGGTTCCATGTGGCACTTCGCCTCGTCGTCGCAGTAGTGACCTTCGGGGCAGTCGGTGTCCTTTTTACAGAACGGGAGACAACGGCCGTACACCGGGTCGCTGCAGTAGAAGAACTGCCGGTCGCAGGGGAACGAGGCGTTGCACTCGCGGACACAGATGCGCTCGGAGCCGTTGTTCGCGAGGAACGAGCCGTCGGGGCAGGGGACGCGGTCGGGGATCAGCGTGCAGTAGCCATCCTTTACGGGATACCCGAGGAACGACGAAAGACAGCGCGGCGTCCCGCCGGTAAACCACGGCATGGCGCACTCTTCGTCGGCGGTGCAGGGTTTTCCGATGGTGAACGGCGTGCGCAGTTCTTCGTCCACCCATCCGTCGCAGTCGTTGTCACGGTTGTCGGCGGTCTCTTCGCCTGTCATGAGCGGATCGCACATCGGCTGGCCGAGTGCGAGACGAGCCGCCTTGTGCAGGTTGAGCCGCCCGTAGCCGAACTTCGTCGAGTGACCGTTCCCGTCCCAGAAGCCGGTCTCGGGGTTTATCTTGTCGGCGCTCGCTTTAAGGGTGTTTTCGAGTTCCTCGAGGGTCAGAGCGGGATTTATCGAGAAGAGAAAGCCGATGACGCCGGTCGCGACGGGGGCCGCCGCCGAGGTGCCGCTGAAGTAGGCGGTCCAGTCGCCGCCGAGGTCGCCGGTGCCGGGGATCGCGGGGGTGGCGATGCCGATGACGGGGTATGCTGAACGCGAGGGGG
>CAYNMQ010000097.1:6619-7510 GCA_964398245.1 uncultured Spirochaetales bacterium
TGTTATGTCTGCGCCCCAGTTCGAGTAGTCTTTGTGGGTGTCCCATGTCGAGGTCGCCGCGATCACGATGACGCGATGAGAGACCGTCTTTCCGTCGCGCTCGAATTCGAAGATATGCGTGAAAAGGCCGTCGTAGTTCGCATTGATGCCGTCGTTGCCCGCCGCATAGACGATGGCGCCGCCCTTGCCGCCGCGGCCGTTCTTCATGAAGTTGAGATGCGATTCCTCCTCACCGGGGAACATCGGCAGTTCACCGTACTCCGAGGTCGGCCCGAAACTGCAGTTGACCACCGCGATCGAGGGGTCGGCGACGAAGCGCTCGTAGGTCTTGAGGTACATCTCCTCGCTGATGGCGCTTCCCTCGACCCCTTCGAGCGCGAGCACCGGATAGATGCCGCACCACGGACATACGCCGGCACCGCCGATATCCTTCGCTTCGGCCGCCGAGATACCTGCGCACTCGGTGCCGAGCGAGTAGGTCGCCAGTTCGTAGCCGCTCGCGGTGTCGGGGATATGGGGATCGGCCCCCTCCTCGTCGCGTATCGCGTCGTAGCCGGGGCTCATCTTACCGCCGTCGCCGATGAGATCAGGGTGGGTGGTCACCACGCCCGAGTCCATGACGGCCACCTTTGTCGCGTATTTCGGAGGCTCAATATGGCGTTTGATGAGGAACCGGAGCGCCTCTTCGAACGAGATGTCGGCATGGGGAAGCGTTGTGACCGGCCGTCCGTAGGCGGCGTTGAAGGCACCCGTGTTGTGGAGGAACCACTGGTACGAGGCGTAGTAGGGGTCTGGAGGAATGGAGAGCGTTGGCCGCACCGGGCGCACGAGGGTCGGGAAGGCGTCACCGCGCGTCTGTTCGCCGAGCAGCGGAGCCCCCGTTACAGCGTC
>CAYNMQ010000098.1:0-255 GCA_964398245.1 uncultured Spirochaetales bacterium
GCCGCATGACCTCTCCGACAAAGCGCCCCATTATTGCGGGGAATCTGCGTGAAAAGCAAGTCTTCGGGAAAGTCCATCTTGCAAAACGGAACCGCAACGATAAAATGAGACATACCACAGAACAGAAGGAGGAACGCATGTCGCTGCAACGATGGCCATTCACGGTCGGAACGCTCCTGTTTCTTGCCGCCTGCGCTTCGCAAGAGGAGACCATCCCCTGTGATGCCGCTACGCCATGTCCCGATGGGTACACCG
>CAYNMQ010000098.1:265-7506 GCA_964398245.1 uncultured Spirochaetales bacterium
CTGCGACTTGAATCTCGGTCAGTGTATCGAGGGAACGGTAAGCGACACCGAGCCGGGCGATGGCGACGAGACCGGCCCCGACGGAGGGAATGACGATGCGCCCGTCGGTGACGACCATGGCGGAACCGATGGCGACACCTTCTGCGCGCCGAACGCCTTCATCCGCTGTGTCGAAGGGGACAACACCAAAGAGGTGCGGTGCGCCGCCGACGGGAGCATGGAAGAGGTGCGCGACTGTAACCCCGGTTTCAGGTGCATCGAGAGTCGCGGCGGGTGTCAGTACCAGTTTTGCGAGCCGGGACAGCCGGTGTGCGATCCGCAAGCGGACCCGGCGGCGGTGTACGAATGCGATGAGAATGGACTTGGCCACCTTACCGAACCCATCGAACTGTGCGACACGCTTACCGGCCAGATCTGCGTCGCCGGCCAGTGCATGACCCAGTGCCAAATGAAGGCCTACGAGAAGAGTTACGAGGGGTGCGACTACTTCACGGCGAACCTGCGCAACCTGCTCGAACAGCGGACCGATCCCATCTTCGCGATCACCATCAGCAACACCAACGAGACGGCGACGGTCACTGTTGACATCACCGTGTCCGATGACGGGACGGCCGAGGTGGACGCGGGGACCAACCACTTCTGCCTCGACAATGCCTCGAACTGCCAGACGATGACGAGCGCGAAGGGGCTCACGATCGGACCCAAGAAACTCGGTATCGTCATCTTCCCGCACGACCGCATGATCACCGGGCCCGGCAACTTCTACAAGGCGTACCACATCGTTACCGATATGCCGGTCACCGTCTATCAGTTCAACCCGTTCGACAACAGCACCTGGAACCCCTTCACGCCCGATGGCGTTTCCATTGATGTGAGTAATCCTGATCCAAACTTTCCGCGGGCGGGGAAGATGTACTCGAACGATGCCTCGCTCCTCATGCCGACGAGTGGCGTCTATACCGATTATGTCGTCGTCTCGTACCATGCGCTCGGCGATTTGGCGCCATCGTATGCCACCGTCATCGGGTTCCGCGAGACGCCAGTCGAGATAGAGGTGAACTCACCGGTGACACTGACGGGCGACTTTGGAAGCGGCGTATCGAACATTCCGGCCAATGTGTGGACGACGCTCACGCTCCACCGGTTCCAAGTGATCCAACTGGAAGCGCCGACGAACGGCAACGACAAGGGGCCCGACATCACCGGCGCCCGGATCCGGTGCAAGAATCCCGACAGCGACACCTGCGGTCCTTTCATCGTCTTCGGCGGCCATGTGTGCGCCGATGTGCCTGCCGAACGGCACTACTGTGACCACCTCGAACACCAGATGCTGCCGGTTCAGACATGGGGGAAGAACTACTTCCTCGTGAAGTTCCAGCCGCGCGGACAGGAGTTCGACATGGTGCGCATCGTCGCGAGCGAGGACGGCACCAACATCACCTACTCACCGTTCGTGCCGGGACCGCTGCCGCCGTTCACCAACTGGAACGCGAGCACGCTCCTCAATGCACAGCAGTGGACCGAGTTCTACATCAACCAGCCGCTCTTCATACAGTCAGATAAGCCGATCATGGTGGTGCAGTACCTCACTGGTTCAGAGATGATTTCAGCCATTTGTCTCAACAGTCACCCTGAAAGTTGTGTCGGCGATCCGGCGATGACCGTTATCCCGCCGATAGAACAGTACCGGACGAACTACATCTTCCTGACTCCCGGCAGTTATGTGAAGAACTACGCGACGATCGTGGCGCCGCAGGGGACCGAGGCGACGCTCAACGGCTCGCCGGTCACCACCTTCGCGCCGATCGGCGGCACGCCGTTCCAGTTCACCATCGTGGAACTCGGCAACCAGTTCCAAAGACACGAACTTTCCTGCAGCGGCAGTTGCGGCCTCTATGTCTATGGCTGGGAGCAGGATGTCTCGTACGCCTACCCGGGTGGCCTCGATCTCAAGGATATCTCTCAGGAGTAGCCGCTAGGCGAAGAGCCCCTCGGCGAGCACCTTCACGCCGAGGATGACGAGCACGATGCCACCGGCGATCTCTGCCTTGCGCCCGAAGGCGCAGCCGAGCCGTTTGCCGAAGAGGAATCCGCCGAGGCAGACGGCGAAGGTGATGAGGCCGATGAGGATGGCTGGGAGCCAGATCGAGGCGCAGAGGAAGGTGAGGCCGATGCCGGCGGCGAGCGCGTCTATCGAGGTAGCGACGGCAAGGAGGAGGAGTGAGCGGGTGCCGAGGTCAACGACCCGTTCGGTACAGGCGTCACGGCCCCACGCCTCGGCGATCATCTTGCCGCCGATGAAGGCGAGGAGCGCGAAGGCGATCCAGTGGTCAATGTGGCAGATGAAGCGGTAGAACGAACCGGCGATGAGAAAGCCGACGATCGGCATGAGCGTCTGAAAGAGGCCGAAGGCGCCGGCGGTGCGCAGGGCATTTTTTCGCGCGGCATGCGGAGAGCCGATACCGGCGGCAATCGAGACGGCGAATGCGTCCATCGAAAGGCTGAGCGCGAGGATGACCGTTTCGAGGGTGCTCACGAGGTGCTCGCTACTCGTCGGGACCGGGCATGAGGACCCAGAGGATGAGGTAGACGAGGATGCCCGGGAAGGCGGCGCTGAGCACCGAGAGGAGCACATAGACCACCCGGACGAGCGTCGGATCCCAGCCAAGGTATTCGGCGATGCCGCCGAGACAGCCGAAGATCATCTTGTTGCGCGACTTGGTGAGCCGCATGGAAGCCTCCACCGAGAACGATCGCGCCGAGCATACCAGAGAAGAAACGGCGCGTCAAAGAAAGCGGTTGATTCTCCTTTTCGGTCAGTACTCCACCGGCAGGCCGAGGAGCCCCGCTTTGAGCGGGCGGTTCGCCGGCTTGGCGCAGAGCCAGATGCCGAAGAGCGCCTTTTTGAAGTCGAGCCCGGGGATGACCCCCTTGTAGGTGTTGTTGAGACTCACATGGACCCCTTCGCCGGGGATGTAGAGGAAGGTCGCGGTGTCGTACTTGCGCGGCGGGCGGTCGAACCACGAGAGGAACTTCTCGGCGCGCTCCTGAATGGGCTTGAGTTTCTCGGGGTCGCGCCCCGTCGCATAGCGGAATCCGTCGCGGAGCCCTTCGCGGAGTTCGTCGAGCGGCACCCAGTTGTAGAGGATGTGGAGCCGCATCGCCATCGGTTCGTCGGCATCAATGATCGCCTGCCAATCTTGGGACGGTTTTTTGAGGTAGAGGGTGTTCGCGTAGATGTCCATATAGTATTTGCGGAGGAACCCGACGCCGTTGAGGTAGAGGATCGTCTCCTTGTTCACGACAAGTTCGTCGTTGAAGCGGTAGCCGCGGATGCGGCGCGCCTCGGCGGTGTTCGTGAGCAGTAGCAAGGTGAGAACCGTGATCGCCAAAACTGAGCGTGCCGTCATGGTCAGTTTTCTCCGGGAACACCATACTAACCGCCCACAGGGTAGCATATTCGAACGAAAGGGGCAAACGAAGTGCCTCAAAATGCTTGAGAAATCGGACAGACATCACTTTTATCAAAAATAAACTTGACTAATATCAAGAAGTTGGTATAGGCTTTTTAGCAGAGATGGTTAATGACTGCTAAGGGAGGTTGCCATGACCGTGTACATTCCGGCGCTTTCGCAGGATTCACTGTCGGCCTACATTCATTCGGCGCTTGCGGTGCCCGATCTCGACCGCGCCGAAGAAGAGCGCCTGTTCACTGCCTACAAGAAAGAGGCGGCGCGGCGCATCATCCTCGCCAACCTCAAACTCGTCGTCAATGTCGCCTTCAAGTACCGCCGTTTCCGCGATGTCGTTGACCTCATTCAGGAAGGGAATGTCGGGCTCATGACGGCGCTCAAGAAGTTCGACCTCAGGAAAGGGGTCCGCTTCGCGACCTATGCGCTCTGGTGGATCAAGGCGAAGATCCAAGAGTTCATCATCTCGCACATGTCCATCGTGCGGTTCGGCAAGCGGCGCGACGAGCGGAAACTCTTCTTCAACCTCGTCTCGACGGTGCGCGACATCGAGTCGCACGACCGGGGTAGGGAACTCACCCGTGAGGAACTCGTCGCCGAGGTGGCGAAACGGCTCAACATGAATCCGGTGCGGGTCGCCGACAATCTCAAGGTGCTCACTTCTTCGTCCGATGTCTCGCTCGACGAGCAGTACGAAGACGGTGGGGAACGCCTGCAGATCGCCGATGCGAAAAGCGGCGATGTCGTCGAAGATATCATCACCAGCGAGAAAAAGCAGATCCTCTATCGCGCCATCGAGACGCTCGACGACCGCGAGCGGCACATCATCGAGAACCGCTATCTCACCGAGGAGCCGAAGACGCTCGAAGAGATCGGGCAAACCTACGGGGTTTCCAAGGAACGGGTGCGCCAGATCGAGGAACGGGCGCTCGAAAAACTGCGCCGTCACGCGCTTGCCCACTCATAGGGAAAGGTTCTTTTCTCCCATCTCCTTCCATGCCGCGACCGCACGCCGCAGGTGCGGTATCGTGATGCTTCCGCCCACCACGAGCGCTATCGCGAGCACCTCGTCGAGTTCGGCGTCAGAGACCTTTTCGGCGCGACACCGGAGCAGGTGGTAGCGCACGCAGTCGTCACAGCGCAGAACGAGCGACGCGACGAGGCCGAGCAGTTCCTTGGTCTTCGCCGGCAGTGCCCCTTCACGGTAGGCTTGTGAATCGAGCGAAAAGAAGCGTTTGGTGGTGGTCCCGGCGAACGCGAGCGTCGTCTCGTTGAGTTGTTCCCGTTCCTTGATGAAAGTTTCGATGTTCATGGGATACTCCCTTGGAAAATGTCTCTTTCCATGCTATCGCCGCTAAGGAGACGGCGCAACATTTTTCTTTTCTTGACCGGTGCCCCTGCTATAATCGCTGCTGGTTTATTTTTCTGCGGGGTTTTCCCATGCGTGAACTCATCGTGGAGCGGGCGAAGGAGATTGCCCTAGCGGTGCAAGCGCCCGCCGAGCGGCTTGCCCTCATCGAACGCCATGCCGGCGAGGCGTGGCATCCTCCCGTCCTCACCCCTGAACGGGTGGCGGCGCTCATCGCCCATACGCTCCTTGCGTTCGATGCGACCGAGTCCCAGATAGAAAACCTCTGCGCCGATGCGGCGCGGTACCGATTCGCGGCGGTCTGCGTGAACCCCGGTTGGGTTGCGACGGCAAAGGCGGCACGCGAACGGCTCGGCGGGCGGTTCCTCGTCGCCTCGGTCGTTGACTTCCCACTCGGCGCCTCGACGGTCGAGGCACGCCGCGCCGAGGCGCTGTCGGCGATCGCCGCCGGGGCTCAGGAACTCGACCTCGTCATCGGTATCGGCCTCATCAAATCAGGGAAGATTCAAGAGGCATACGAAGGGATACGGTGCATCGCCGGACCGGGGGCTTATCTCAAGGTCATCCTCGAAACCTCGGCGCTCACGCCCGACGAAAAGCGGGATGCGGCGATCCTCGCGGTCCTCGCGGGGGCCGATATGCTCAAGACCTCGACCGGCGTGAACGGCAAGGCGACGGTCGAGGATGTGGCGCTCCTGCGGACGGTGGCGGGAACGGCGCTCGGCGTCAAGGCCTCGGGCGGCATTCGTGACCGTGCGACGCTCGAGCGGATGGTGGCGGCGGGTGCTGACCGCATCGGGGCGAGCGCTTCGTGCGCCATCATGGGGGAGTGGAGATAGCGGTGTTTCGCCGGCAGGTGACCTTCTTCATCGCGGTGTGCTGTTTCTCCGTGGGCCTTCTCGCCGGCGTTTCGTTCAAAGAGGGGTTCCCGGAGACGCTCAAGGTCGCGCTGGAAAGCGATCCCCGCACTGCGGCGCTTACCGAATCGTTCTCGCTCGAGGTGGCGGAAGGGGCGTTCATCCTCATCGTGACCGGCGACGGACTTCTGCGGCGCCTGCCGCTCGAAAAGACGACCGCCGACGATATCCTCAATGTCCTCGAGACGATGCAGGAAGAACTGATCGTCATTCGACAGGCGCGGGAAAAGAAGGCTGAAACGCCGCCTCCTCCCGCGGTTGCGCCGGAGACCACCCCGCAGGAGGAGAAACCGGCGGGGGGAGAACAAAAAGAGGAGAAGAAGCAGGAGGAGAAAAAGGAAGAACCGAAGGTCGAATGGTTCGCCTTCGCCGATCCCGACAGCCGTTTCTATCTGGGGCTCACCCTATCGCCTGAGGAGGCGGGGGCTGGCGGCCTCGAGTTCTCGGCGGGAGTCGCCTTCTTCCGCTTCGGCATCAACGCCAAGAAGGGGCTCAATGTCAAACTTTCCGGCGCGCCGAGCCTCGAGTGGGAGGCCTACGGCATCTTCGCTCAGATAGATGTGCTCCGCGTCGTGGACATCACCTTCTCGACCGGCCTCGAGGTCTTTCTCTACCGGCTCAACAACCGTCTCTTCGAACGCGACCAGATATTCATCGGGGTCGCCTACAAGTTCCTCTTCATGGTGGCCGGCGTGCGTGCGGCGGTCTCGCCGAGCGATGTGGTGATAGAGACGGCGGGACGCCGCTATCGGACCGATCAGGTGCGCGGGCTCTTTTTCTTCAGTTTTGCGTTCTAGCGCTTTTTTCGGTGACAGGCGCTACTTCGGCATCCAGCGGGGTGAAGCGCCACGAAAGTGCCTTTACCTTTGGCGGGCAGCCCCGGATACATGAGCCGCACTTGATACAATCGAGGTGGTTTATCTCGTCGGGGAGCGAAAGCCCCATCGGGCACTGTTTGCCGCACTCGTGACAGCCGAGGCACTTTTTATGGTCGCGCGCTATCTGGAGCATCGAGATGCGGTTGAAGAGACCGAGGAAAAGTCCGAGCGGGCAGAGGTAGCGGCAGAACGGGCGGTGTTCGCGCATCGCGCCGAACAGGATAAGGACGAGCAAAAGCACCTTCCACGCAAAGGAGAGACCGACGCCGCTCCGGAACGACTCGTTGGCGATGACGATGGGGATGCCGGCTTGAAGCGTTCCGGCGGGACAGACCCACGCGCAGAATGCCGGTATCTCGCGCCAGAAGGGAACGATGACGACGAGCGCCGCGAACGCGAGCCACTTGAGATGGCGAAGATAGGGGATGATGCGCCGGTGGGTCGAGATGGGAGAGATTTTATGCAGGATATCTTGGAGAAGTCCGAAGGGGCAGGCGTAGGCGCAGGGGCCGCGTCCGAACAGGGTCCCGAACACGGCAAGCGAGCCGATCGCGTAGGTCGGTATCATCTTGGCGTACTCGATGAGATACTGCATCGTGCCGATGGG
>CAYNMQ010000099.1:0-7409 GCA_964398245.1 uncultured Spirochaetales bacterium
GAAAGCGTCGCTGAAAAGATGACCGGTTGAGGGTTTCTTCCTTCCACAAGCCGTACCGTAAGGAGCGGGTCGTCGCAGTTTGCCGTGCCGGCCCCCACCGCGATGGCCATGTGTTCGGCACGCAGATGGTGCACCTCGCGCCGTGATTCTTCGCCGGAAATGGGAAATGGTCCGCCAGCGGGCGGCGCGATGAAGCCATCCATCGTGAGCGCCATCTTGAGGGTGACCCACGGACGCCTCGCGCGCGCCGTCTTGTGGAAGAAGCGGTTCAGTTCGGCGAGTTCTGCCTCGAATCCCGGCACGAATTCGGTCGGGATCCCGTGTGCGGCCAAGTAGTCGCATCCGCCACAGGCCTTTTCGGTCGGCTCGTGTGCCGCGATGTAGACCTTCCTGATGCCTGCGGCAAGGAGCGCATGACTGCAGGGGGGCGTTCTCCCGAAATGATTGCAGGGTTCCAAGGTGACCGCCATCGAAAGACCCGCGGCGCTTCGTCCAAGGTTCTTGAGCGCGTCCACCTCGGCATGATCGCCGCCGCAACAACGGTGCCAGCCTTCGGCGAGAATGGTGCCCGTATCGTCGAAGATCACGGCGCCGACCATGGGGTTGGGATATACCGCCGGTCCGCCGTTTCGGGCGATGGCGACCGCCCGCGCCATGATCTCTCGGATACGCCGGTCGTTCACCGCTTTTTTACCTCGTAACGGGCCGGGAGACTCTTCTTCAAGAATGTTCCCAGTTTCGCGAAATCATCGGCGGGAACGCTTCGTTTCATGACAAGGCATTCGATGCGTATCGCGCCGCCGGTGGTCTGCTCGATGCGCGCTGTCAGCGATCCGGCGGTGAGCGACGACTCTTTTTGCTTCTGAAAGGGGATCGGTCCCGTGATCTCGACGAGATAGCGTCCGAATGCGTCGCCGTCCGGCGTCATGCGGAATCGGGGAATATCCAGAACGGAGAAACCGCTTCCTTCCACGAGGAGGAGGTGGGTGTCATGCCCCCGGATAGTCGCCTTCTCGGCGACGATGCCGAGGAAATTGAGCGGATCTTTCGCCGCCTCCGAGAGATCGGCGGACGATCCGACACTGACGGTGAACTCTCTATCGCCGGTCACCTGTATCCGAAAAAGTTCCCGTAGCGGGAACACCGGTTCCCATGTGTCGCCGCGGCGGATGAACCGGGGGGCGCGCAACGACCCCCCGTCGTCGACATAGAAGCCGAGCGGGGTTACCGCGAGAAGCGTGCCGGTCTCGTCGCTTCCTTCGGGGACCGTCGCGGTTTCGTCGTACAGAAGGATGCTGTCGGCTCCATCCACAAGACGCCACGGCGGCGGAAGGGTGACCGGAGCATTACTGCGAGGTATCACTATGAACACGGCGTTCTGATACGACCGCGTCCCGCGGGCGCAGAGGGTTTTTCCGTCCGGATGAAAGAAAGAGAAGTATCCTGTTCCGAATGCCTCTTCGCCGCACAGCGTCTGTTCGAGGACCGGTCCTTTCTCGGAAAGGGAAAGTACGGAGCCGGTCGTAATGGTTGCCCGCCCGTTCGCAATAAGCAAGGAAGCGAAAAAGAAAAGAGAAAGGAATGAAAGGATGCCCGCGACGCGCCGGGGGACGATCACTGCCAGTCGGTCTTGACCTTGATCTTCGATTCGAGACCGCGGCGTTTGCGTTGATAGTACAGTTTCCCGCGCGAAACGACGCCGCGGTTGATAAGCTCGATCTTCTCGATGAGCGGCGAATGGATCGGGAAGATGCGCTCGACGCCGTAGCCGCTTGAGAATTTGCGGACAGTGATGGTGGTGCGGGTGTTGTTCCGGCCGTTCTTTATCGCGATGACATCGCCGGTGAAGACCTGAACGCGCTCTTTGTCGCCCTCGATGATGCGGGTGTGAACCGACACCTTGTCGCCGGGTTTGATATGGTAGTAGTCGAGGCGCATCTGCCGTTGTTCGAGTTCTTTGATGATGGGACTCGTCATGATCTGCTCCTTCGCTTCAAAACCGAAAAACAGGCGTTACTTGTACCTATCTCGGTGAAGTCTGTCAACAAAAATCGACACAGCGCTCCTGACCGAGAGGTGATTGTAGCCGGTCCCGGCATCGATCGGTTCGGCGTAACCATCATTAATATCATCGAGTTCTTCGCTCAAACCGTCAGCGGTCCCAAAGAGGAGGAGAAGGGGGCGGTCGGCTAGCGAGAGCACTTGGTCCCACGGAACTGTTTTCGGTCTTTTCCGTGCCGAGGTGGCGAGAAGAAACGGTCGCATCCCGTGGCGTTCTGTAAGATCGGCAACGGCCGTTGCGAGAGAGGGGACGATCACCATCATTTCAAGGGCGGCGGTACGATCCGGCTTGAAAGTGCGCCCGGCTTCGTCGAACCAGTGACTTACGAAGGTTTCCGCCAGAGCGCGCATTCCTTCGTCCGGGTGGACAAGGTAGAAAGCGTCGAGCCCGTAGGTCTTCGCAAGGCGGGCGAGGTCGTGGATGTCAAAATTGGTGATGGAGCTGGTGATGGTGCGGTCTCCTTGACGGACCGGGTGGTGAAGAAGGGCGATCGCAACGCGTTCCAGCGTCATCACTTGTCGTCGAAGAAGTCGGGCGGCAGGAGCGGCAGAAGGTCGGGACGATTCTTGAGGGTTCGCATGAGGCTGTTGCGACGCCGCCAATCCGCTATCTTGGCGTGGTCTCCCGAGAAGAGCACCTTGGGCACCTTCTTCCCTTTGAATTCGCGCGGCATGGTGTAGTGGTCGTGCTCGAGAAGGGGAAGCGAGAATGACTCGTGTTCGGTGGATTCTTCGTTGCCGAGAACGCCGGGGATAAGGCGAACGACGGCATCAACGACCGCCGCCGCCGCCGGCTCGCCGCCGGTGAGGACGAAGTCGCCGATCGAGAGTTCTTCGATGCCGGTTATCTCGAGAAATCGTTGATCAACCCCCTCATAGTGGCCGGCGATGAGGATCAGTTGAGGGTATGAGGCGATATCGCGCGCCATCGCCTGATCGAACCGCTTCCCGCGCGGCGAGAGCAGAAAGGCGCGGTGATCTTTCTCCCGGGGAACGGCTTCGTAGGCGCTCAGGAGCACATCGGCCATCATGACGAGACCGGCGCCGCCGCCGTAGGGGACATCGTCAACCTGCCGCCGCTTCCCCTTGCCGAAGTCGCGTATCTGGTGGACATGGAACTCGGCGAGCCCTTTCTCGACCGCGCGTTTCATCATGCTCACCGCAAGCGGCGAAACGAAGTAGTCGGGGAAAAGCGTGAGGATGTCAATGCGCATGGCGCTCCCCGGATGAAAGCACGATGCGCTCTCCGTCGACCCGAGCAGTGTCGGATGTGAAGGGAACATCGAACGGCGCTCCGTTCCCCTGAATGGTGAGAATCGGGTAGAGCGGGGTCTCGGAGACGGCGGTGACGGTGCCTATCTCGTCGCCGTTCGTGTCCGTCACCGGCAGACCGATGAGGGCGTCGAGCGTCTCGCCGACGATCTCCTTTCTCGGCAGGGAGAACTCCTCGCCTACGAGGTACTCTGCCTCGTAGGGTTTCTCCACCTCGGCGATGCGCACATGGAATCCCTTGGCCGTCTTGGTGATGGACGAGACGGTGAATTCGGTCTGGAAGAGGCTGTGATAGAGATGGGAGATACGAGAGAGGAATCGGCTGTCGCGCAGGGTCGGTTTGAAAAGCAGAACGCCGTCTTTCCGCACGATACGAACGAAGCGCCCTACGACGAGAAAAGAGGCTTCCACGCGTTTCTCCTCCATCAACGATGTCCGCGCTTACGCGGGACAGTGCTTCGCCCCGGCGGCGAGCGGCGCTACTCGATGCTCTCGAGCACGCTCTTCTTGTGGGCCTTGCTGGTCGAGGCCGAGAGCAGGACGCGCATCGCCTTTGCGATCCGCCCTTCCTTGCCGATGACCTTTCCCAGGTCCTCTTTAGCGACCCGCAGTTCGATGACCGTGGTCCGTTCCCCGTCGATCTCGTCGACCTGTATCTGGTCGGGATGATCGACAAGGTGTTCGACGATGTGTCTGATGAGTTCTTTCATGGGGTGTCTCCTCCCTCCGCAAACAAAAAACGGTTATCTGCCGCCCTTACGCCTTTTTGGGCGATACCTTCTTTATCAGCGAGGCGACGGTCTCGGAGCACTGCGCCCCCTTGGCGATCCATTGCTGTATCTTCTCGAGGTCGAGTACGATCTTCGGCGGATTGAGAGCCGGATCGTAGTATCCGAGCCGTTCGAGATAGGCGCCGTCGCGCCGTTTCCGTTTGTCGATCGCGACCACGCGGTAAAAGGGTTTCTTCTTTCCGCCCTGACGGGTAAGTCTGATGCTCACGCTCATGCGTTCAAATCCTCCTGCTCACTGACGGTTATCGTACGCCTCGGATCCCCTTCATGAGTGCGCCGAGGCCCATGGACTGCATCCGCTTCATCATCTTCTTCATCTCAAGGTACTGATTCATGAACTGGTTGATATCCTGCACCTTTGTGCCGCTTCCCTGTGCGATGCGTCGGCGTCGCGAAGCGTTGAGAATGTCGGGATTCGCCCGTTCCGCCCGGGTCATCGAATTGATGATGGCCTCTATCTTCCTGAGTTCCTTCTCGAGATCCACCTTTCCCTTCACCTGCTTGAGCGCTCCGCCGATGCCCGGGATCATGCCGAGCGTGCTCTCGAGCGAACCGAGCGAACGGACCATCTTCATCTGAGCGAGGAAGTCATCGAGGTCGAATCCGCCGGAAAGCATCTTCTTCTGCATCCTCTCCGCCTTTTCGGCGTCCACTTTCTCCTGCGCCTTCTCGACGAGCGAGAGAATGTCGCCCATGCCGAAGATGCGGCTCGCGATCCGTTCCGGGTGGAAAAGATCGAATTGGTCGCTCTTTTCTCCGGTGCCGACGAACTTCACCGGTGCGCCGGTGACCGCGTTGATGGAGAGCGCCGCGCCGCCGCGGGCATCGCCGTCCATCTTGGTAAGGATGACGCCGGTGAGGCCAAGCCGCGCATGGAACTCCTTGGAGACATCCACCGCCGCCTGTCCGGTCATCGCGTCGGCGACGAAGAGCACCTCGCGCGGTTGGAGGACCTCTTTTACGGCTGCTATCTCCTGCATCATCGGTTCGTCTATCTGGGTGCGTCCGGCGGAGTCCACGATGAGCACATCGGCGGCCTCGTTCCGGGCCCGTTCCAGGGAGCGCCGGGCGATGACGATCGGGTCCTCGCCGACCGCCGCGTCACACACCGGGACTCCGACCGTTTCGCCGAGTTTCTTCAACTGTTCGATGGCGGCTGGGCGATGGACATCGGTGGAGACGAGCATGACCCGTTTGCGCATCTTTTCCTTCAGATAGCGCGCAAGTTTCGCGGCGCTCGTCGTCTTGCCGGAACCCTGCAGGCCGGCGAGAAGGATGACGACCGGAGGGCGCGCCGCAAGGTCAAGCGCGTGATCCCCCGCGCCGAGCGTCCTCACCAGTTCGTCGTAGCATATCTTCGTGAACTGCTGTCCCGGCGTGACCGAACGGAGCACCTCGGCGCCAAGCGCGCGCGCGGCGATCCGTTCCACCAGATCTTTGGCCACACGGTAGTTGACATCGGCTTCAAGGAGAGAGAGGCGGATCTCGCGGGTCGCCTCTTCGATGTTGGCCGGCGTCAGCTTTCCGAAGCCGCGCAGGGTGCGAAATGTCTTTTCGAGCCGTTCGGCGATCTGGTCGAACATATCACTCCTCAAAAAGCGGAGCTATTGTATGGGGGAAAGGCCGTCCGTCAAGAAAAACCTAGGGGAACGGGAGAGGAAAGGAGCTTGTCACTGCGGCGGTTGCTGGGGATCGGAGGCCGGTGCCGGAGCCTCTTCTCTCTGGGAAGGGACGATCACGGTCTCCCCTTCTTGTTGCCGGGGAAAAGGCGGCAGCGGTTGTTCCATAAGTTTTCGCATCTCTTCTTCCGAGATCGGCGGCGTGGCAGTGACGGCGGCGCGTTTGCGTGCGAGGAGGTCCTCTGCGCTTCGCGCCTCCCTCACGATGGTGTCGAGCCATGAACCGTAGATGGGGTTGGGAAGCGCAAACCAGCGCGCTCCCCAGAAAGCGGCGCGTTCGAGGATCTGTCGTCTGCGGGCATCTTTGTCGAGCCTGCTCACCGAAACAAAGTCGCCGAGATCGTCGCCGATGAGCAGGAGAATGCGGTGGGTCTTCGCGATGAAGGCGCGACGGCTCTGTTTGTCGGCGGTCCAATCGGGCCGCTCATTGAGAGAAAGAACCGTGTCGAGGTTGGAATCGAGCGTTATCCCGCGCCGCTGGAGGTTGAGGCGAGTGTATCCTTCGAGGCGCGCATCGCGGTTGGTGACGAGGAATACGGTGATCCCCGCCGCCTGCGCCGCCATGATGAACTCTCCCGCTCCCGGAACGAGCCCGGCGCGGGCGCTTACGACCCAGCGGTTCCACTGTTTGAGGTCGAACTCTTCGTCGTTGAGGATCATTTGTCCGAAGTAAGGAGAGTTATCGAGGACCGTTTCGTCGATGTCGAGAATGACCGCGGGCGGAAGACCGTTCAGGTCGCCTGTTTGGGAAAGCTCGGCGCTCCACTGAGGGTCCTTGAGGGCGGCGGCGAGATGCTCGGTGGCGTTCCGGAACACCTGCAGGCACAACGCCTGATATTCTGCGCTGTGCTGTTGATAAAGAACGGCGTGAAGGCGATCATGGGGGCGCAGCGGCGCCGGCTGAGAGGCGCATGCCGTGAAAATGAGAGAGAAGACAAGGAGCGCAAAACCACATCTCATGGGGATCCTCTTATAATGGTTGTCGTTCTACGGTCTGGATCGAGCGCGGCTCGCGGACGGCGGCCAGAAGAAAGGCGCCCATCAGGAACAGGACAAAGAGGGGGATGGTTCCCCACCGCGAGTGCCCGGCGGCGCTTCCGACGATGCCCATGAGGAACGGTCCCATGATCGCGGCGAGCCGGCCCATGATGTTGAGTATGCCGAAGAATTCTGCCGACTGCGCCGGCGGGATGAGGCGCGCGAAGAGCGAACGGCTGAGCGCCTGAATGCCGCCCATCGAGGTGGCAACGAGGAAGGAAAGTGTCCAAAAGAGCGCCGCGCGGGAGCGGTGATCCGGGATGTCGGGAAGGAAGAAGGCGATGAGGGTGATGACAAGGTAAACGCCGATCGCAAGGAATATAAGAGGCTTCGCCGCATAACGCGACGCCCAGCGGCCATAGAGGAGCGCGCAGGGAAAGGCGACTATCTGGATCATGAGGATCGCGCCGACGAGCGTTGCGGCGCCGAGTCCGGCGTCTATGCCGTAGGCGGCGGCCATCGCGATGACGGTGTCCACGCCGTCTATGTAGAAGAAGTAGGCGAGGATGAAGAGGAAGGCGTCGCGATAGGCCGGCGCCGGTCGAAGGGTGGCGAGGGGTCTTCGGAT
>CAYNMQ010000100.1:0-7293 GCA_964398245.1 uncultured Spirochaetales bacterium
CCTATCGGTCCATAGAGAATGCGATAATACTCAACGGGCGCAAGCGGTGGGCGGGCGCCGAGCATCAGCCCAAAAAAGACGGGGAGCATAAACAATGCTCCCCGCAGAAAGGAACAAGACATCGGCAACGCTATTTGATCTCTTCGAGCAACGCGCGCGCCTTAAGGAAATACTCGTCGGTGACCAGAAGGCTCTTGATAAGCTGCTGGAGCAGTTTACGCGCCCGGCTCTTGTCAGATTCCTTGGCGCCGAAGGCGTCCCAATATATCGCCTTGGCCTTCGAGCTGATGGTATCAAGGCCGCCCTTCGGCGTCTTATCGACGCGGTTGAGGTAGAGCGGCTGCACGTAGAGATCGCGCGCCGCCGCCAGATCGTTCTCGTTAAGTTTGTCCAAGCCGGACCGGGCGAACACATCGGCCAGCTGGAACTCTATCTTCTTGGTCGTCTCGGCGAGCTCCAGATCGCGTTTCGATTCGATCTTATAGGGCTCCTTGTAACGCGACTGCACGAGTTTGAGCTCCTCGGCGGAGATCGCGTCGAGTTTTTTCTGGTACTCCGCGTCTATCGCCGCTTTCTTCTTGCGTGCCTCTTCCTTGTCCTTGGAAGCATCCTCTTCCCGTTTGGTCTTGGCGCGTTCGATCTCTTCGCGAAGCTTCTGTTCCTCGTCCTTCATCTTGGCCTGCTTCTTGTCCCACTCTTCTTTTTCTTTAGCCAAGATCCCCTGCCGCTTTTCTTTGCGCTTATCCTTTTCGGCCAGCAGTTTGTCGCGCTGGGCCATCATGTCCTGTTTCTGTTTTTCGCGCTCGTTCTTTTCCTTTATCTCCATCTGTTCGTACTTCTCGACGACCTTCTTCTTGGCCTCTTCGTAAGCCGCCGTCTCCTTCTCCTGCCGTTCGCGCCACGCCTTTTCTTTTTTCTGCGACTCTGCCTGGAATTTGACTTTCGCTTCGTCGAGTTTCTTTGCCCAGTCGGCATTCGCTACGGCGACATCGTTCTGCGCCTTCTCTATCTCCTTGGTCAACTCGGCTATCCGTTGACGAATGCCGGCGGTGCGGTCATCGAACGCCTTCTTGCGCCGGTCCTTTTCCTCTTCCCAGCGCTTGTACTCCTCGGCACGCTTCTTCTGACGATCGGCGATCTTCTGGTCGCGTTCCTTCTGGGCATCGGCAACCGCTTTGTCGATGCTCTTCTTGAAACGGTCCTTCTCGGCGAGGAACGCCTTGTGTTCCTTCTCGGCAGCCGCCTTCTGCGCCTTCTTTTCTTTCTCGAACTTTTTGTTTTCATCCTGAAGGCGCTTATTTTCATTGACATTCTTCATATCAAGCTCGGTCATCTTCGTCTCGTACGCCTCGTCTATCGCGGCGACCGCCTTGGCGAGCGTCTCCTCGCGCGCCTGCTCGTGTTTCTCGAGCGCCTTCGTGACCGCCGCCAATTCGGCGCTCATCTTTTTGAGCTCCTTGGCCCGCTCGGCATCGAGGGCGGCTATCTCTTTTTTGATGTTCTTGGCGAATCCCTTGTCGAGCATGTCCCTCTCTTTCGCCGCCGCCGTTTTCGTCTTCGTGAGCGCCGCCGCCTTTTCGGCCTTTTCCGCGGCAAGTTTCTTGATCTCGGCCTGCAACGCCGCCTTCTGCGCCGCATATTTCTCGCTGATCTTCTTGAGCTCCGCCTTCAACATCGCATCGAATCCCTTGGTCTGCGCGAGCACCGCGGCCTTCTGTTTTTCGAGATCATCCATCTTTTGCCGTCCGGCCGCTTCGATGCCTTTCGTCTTCTCCGCCTTATCGGCAAGGAGCGCTTTCTTCTGACCTTCGAGGGCTGCGAGTCTTTCGGCGAACGGCTTGCGGGTCTCTTCCAGCTTGTCCTTGTCCACCTTGGCGCTACGCTTTTCCCAACCCTTTATTTCCTTGCGCACCGCGGCGATCTTTGCGTTGATTGCGGCGATCTCGGCAGATATCTTGCCCTTCTCTGACTTCGCATCCTCTTCGATCTTACCCACCAGCGCCGCTTTCTGTTCCTTGAGCGCCTTGAGTTCGGCAGCCTTTTCGGCAAGTACCGCTGCCTGCCGCTGTTTCACCGACTTAAGAATGGCGTTTACCTTGCGGTCTATCTCGGCCGCTCCGGACTTGAGCGTTTTTTCGCGTTGGGCTGACTCGGCTTTCTGTGCTTTGATCACATCGGCAACTTTCTTCTGATGCGCTTTCAAAGCCTTTTCTTTGTCCCCCTCGATCGCCCGTATCTTTTTCTGGATATCCAGCGTCTCTTTCGCCTTCTCCGCCTCGAACTTCTCCAACTTCTCCTTGTTCTGGGCGATCTGCCGCTCATAGCCCGACTTCTTCATCTGAATGGTCCGGTTCGCCGACTCTTCGGTGAACTTCAATTTGCGATCGAGCGAGCCTTCGTCCATCTCTATCTTGCGCATCGCCGCCTGATGCTCGCGTTCCGCCTTGGCAAGCTCCGCCTTGTTGTTCTTGAGCTCTCCCTTCTTGTCCTGGAACGACTGCATCTCGTTGGTCTTCGCTACGCGAATGGCGTCCAGAAGCTCCTGTATCTTGTTCACCTCTTCGACCTTCTTGTCCTCGAGCTCGGCGATCTCCTGATTCATCTTGTCAACGATGGCGTCCACGCTGTAGGGTTGCATCTGTTTTGCGTATTTCTCTTCGATGGAAGCAAGATCTCGATTCAGTTTTTCTATCTGCTCATCGAAGCTCCTCGCTATCGATGCTTCTTCCTGGCCTAACTTCGCGAGTTCCTTGCCGAACTCTTCTTCCTTTTTCGCCGCCTCTTGCGCTTGCTTATCCTGCTCAGCCTGCAGACGGGCACGTTCCGCCTCCGCCTCGCGCTGCACCTGTTCCTCAACTTTCGCAAGTCGCTCGGCATACTTATTTTCAATGCCTGCTATCTTTTCTTCGATCTTGTTGGCCTCTTCCGCTTTCTTGGCGTCGTACTTGGCATCGGTCTCGGCAAGGCGCGCCTTTTTCTGGTCGAGCTCGCTGAGGAGCGCCGACTCCTGCGCCATGAGCTTCTCGATCTCCTTGTTGACGATATCGCCCCAGTTGGCCTTGAGGTTCTCGAGCGCCTCCGCAAGCTTGTTCTTCTCGGCGATGATGTTGTCCTCTATCTTTGCTATCTTCTGCGCATAGTCATCGTCCATGCGCGCTTTTATCTCTTCGAGCGCCGCTTTCTCGCGGTCTATCTTCTCGTCGAACACGGCGACATTCTGGAGCGCCGCTTCGTTCTTCTGGCGCAGCTCGTTCTCTTTGGCGTTCTTTTCCGCCTCTTCGGCGTCCGTTGCCTTCGCGACGGCGTTCTGTATCTGAAGGATCTTCGCCTCGTACTCCTGATCGAGCTTCGCGAGGTCCTCTTCGGCCTTGGCGATCTGCTTTTCGAGCGTCTGCAGCTTCGCCTCCTGCTCCTTGGTGAGATCGTTCTCCTTCTTGGCCCTCAACTGGTCGGTCTCGTCACCGTGCTTGGAGACCGCGGCCTCGAGCTGCTGCTTTTTGGTGGTAAGCTCCTTCAGTTTCGCCTGATACTCCTGCTCCGCCTTTTGCTGGGCCTGCGCCTTGTCGCTCTGGTACTTCGCATCAACGGCGCTTCGCTCCTTCTCAATGTCCTCTTGGAATTTCCCCATCTTCTCGGCCGATTTCGCCATGAATTCCTCGATCTCCTTGTCGAATTTCGCGAGATCGGCCTGGCGCTTCGATTCTTCTTGGTCGTATTTGCCGAGCTGACTGTTGAGTTGGTCGAACTTCTTCTGATAGTCTCTCTCGACCTCCACGGCGTACTTGCGGTCCTCGTCCTCGTTCTTCATGCGGACCGCCTCAAGTTCCGAGAGCTTCGCCCGCTCCGCCTTGTCGAACTCGTCGTTCATCTGCTGAAGCTTCTCGTTCTGCTCCGCCCGTTGCGCTTCCTTTTCCTTGCGGCGCTTCTCTATTTCGGCGATCTTGTCGGCGACCTTTTTCCCTTCGGCGTCTTCCCACTCTTTCTGCTTGTTGTAGTAGGCGTCCTTCTCCTCCTGAAGCCGCTTGCGTGCATCGGCATATTTCTTCTCGATCTCGTCTATCTCCTTCTGCTGGGCATCCTCGCGCGCCTTGTTCGTCGTCTTGATGACCCCTTTCTCGCGTTGTTCGATCATGGTTATCTGGCTCTCGAACTTCACGATGTCCTGTTCGAGGGTCGAATCGTCCTTCTCCCACTGGTACTTGAGCCCCTGTATCTTCTCTTTGACCGCCTTTTCGGCCTCCTTCTGCATCGCCACGAACTCTTGGAGCTTCTTCTCCTTCTCGGCGATGGCGGCCTCGCGCTCCTTGATGCGGTCGTTGACCCACTTGTCCACCTCGGCCTGCTTGTCAAGGCGCCACTTGCGCGCCTCCTCTATTTTCCGCTTGAACTGATTGTGTATCGAGTCGACCGCCGCAAGATCCTCTTCGTTCGGTTTCCGGTACACCGTCCGGTCAATGGGGACCTTCTGGATAACCATGAGCCGGTACCCGGCGTCCCTGATCTGCGTGTCGAGGTCAAGGAGCGCCTTGAGCAGCCGTTCCGCCTTGGAGTAGTCGCGTGAAGAGACGGCGTCCTCGGCGGCGGAAAGACCTTTCTTGATGTTGACGACATTCTCATAGTACCGTTTCGCATCGTCGTTCTGACTGCATTTGCAGTTCATTTCGTTCGCGGCACGGTAGAAGGTCTCCTCGGCTCCGGAGAGATCGCCCTTCTTGTAGAGCGTCATCCCTTTCTTTATCTCTTCCTTCACTTCGGAATACGAGTAGGTCTTCGAAGAGCTCGCGGTGGAGCGGCGCGAGGAAGAAGAGGACTCCTCGTCGGAAGAACCTCCTTTCACATACTTGGCCACCAGTTTGTTCACCGTCGCGAGCATCTTCGCCGCGAGATCCTCTTCGTCCGCTTCCGAATCGTACTCTATGCTGTCGGAACCGAGCTTCTTTCCCGACCCCGCGGTAAGATAAACGGTGATCGCCTCTTTGGTGAGTTTGCTGAGAAGATAGTAATTGGCCTCGGCCTCTTTGGCGACCTTGAGCATGCAGGTAAGGTCATCCTTGCATTTGGCCGCTTCCTTGGGGGACAGTTCCTTCTCGTAACTGGTCGCCTTGACCCCTTTTATCGAAGAAAGAAGCAGAGAAAAGTTCTCGAACACCGCTGTGGCGGCTTTCTCGTCGGATTTTTTGGCGGCGATCGGCATCACGATCATCCGCTCTTGGGCGAGGAGCAGAGACGAAGCGAGCAACGTCACCAGCGCTGACCAGAAAAGAGTTCTTTTCACGGGGCCCTCCTTAAGCGATGTATCTCTTCAGAATCTATAACCATTTCTTGAACGAGCATGTCTCTTCGCGGTGCAGGATATCCGTCTGCCCTGAAAAAGTCAACCTTTTTATGAACATTTGTCACTTGTCAACGACCTTCTTCAAAAGGGCTCGATAGTCAACCGCCGTCTCCTGCATCTTCCTCAGATCCTCGCCCTGCAGATACTCGTAGAACGCGTCGTGGAACGCAAACGGGTCGAGCAGCCGCGCCGAGGCGCCGAGCGTGCTGACCTCGTAGTGAAGGAGCGGGAACGGGACCTTCCCCGTGTTGCCGCTCTTTCCGATGAGATCTCCCGTCTTCACCTCATGCCCCTGCGAGATGAGCACTTCGGACAAGTGAAGGAACCGAGCGGCATGCACGCCGTTCTTGGAGACGATCTCTATCGAGTACCCGTTGAATCGTGTCTGCCAGTTGGTCCGCGCCACACGACCGTCGAAGGTGGCATAGACCGGCGTGCCGGTCGGCGTCTTGAAGTCAACGCCTACTGGTTGAAGCGTCCGATCGTCACGGAATCCCGTCACTTGCACATAATCGCGAAGCGGCGCATTCTTGAGACGCCGCTCGAGCGAACGGCCATCTCCGTAGAAGAATCGCGGATACGGGCTCCCTGACGGGCGAAACGCATAGAGGTCAATGAACTTGTTCAACCGCTGTGAGAAGTAACTCACCGCGAGGACTTCGAGCGAGTCTGGCATATCCTCGCGCACTTTGAGTTCGTCGGGCGGGATCATCCGGAACACGAACGAAAGCGTGTCCCCTTGCAGGATCTCTTTCCTCAAGAGGAGATCCCACATGAGGAGGCGCCCGATCTGTACCGAAAGTATCTCGGCAAGGCGCGGGAAATCATAATGCTCGGCATAGCGGGCGAGCGCGGGATCCCCGGTGAAGGTCTTGTAGAAGTTGTCGGAGACGGTGAGCCACACCGGGATCTTCTCTCCGACCGGCGGGCCTGCGGGGTCGGAAGCCGCGGTCGCCGGCTGGACAAGGGGCGCCGCCGGTTCCCCGGAGGGAGCCGGCGCGACATCCTTCGGAGAAACGGGACGATCGTAACGCGCCGTGATGAAGGCGGTCACGAACACGACATTGAGGAAGAACGATATCCAGAAAAGCCGTTTCCACCGTTTCACCTCCGGATTGGTGAACAGGTAGGTCACCGTACCCTCCGCAGAAGCGCCGAAAAATAGACCGAATCGGCCTCCGAGAGTTCGAGCGGCCGCGCGGTACCGAACTCCCGGTACAGGTCGTATAATACCTGTTCGTTCTGTTTTTCATAGAAAAAAAAGGCGAAATCGGCCTCGTGAATATCATTGGTGCCACGGATATCGGGACGAATGAATCCTTCGCGCTGAAGATAGAGGAACGAGTTCCAGTTGAGCCCCTCGTAGTAGCTCATCACGAAGAGTTTCGCCCCGCGCGGCGCGGCGGCGTTGCGCGCGCGGCAGAGCGGCAGGCTGGCGTAGCCCCAGCAATTCCTCGGCCTCTAGCGCTCGGCGGCCCCCTGCGCGCCACCGATGAGCGCGTTGTAGAATGCGGCACCGTGCATCGCGAACTTGACATTCGGGACGATGAGCGCGGCGAGCGCAAGAAAAAGGACCGCCGTCTCCATCGCGACGCGCGGCACGCGGCGAGCCAACCGGGCGGTCTCCCGGCACCCCTCGCAGACGACCGCAAGCCCGGCGACGAGCAGGATCGGCTGACCGGTGAAGAAGTGCTTGATGCCGCCGAAGATGGGAACCGACGGAAGCGCGATAAGGAAGATGGGGAAGAGCGCCCCGACGAGAAGGACCGCGCCGAGATGTCGTTTGATCGGCCCGCTTCGCCGGGAGAACATCCACCAAAAAAGGAGCGCCGCCGCCGCGAAGAAGCAGATGAGTTGTGGTACCGGCGTCGTGAAGAAGGTCATGCCCCACGGATAGGAGAAGGGGAACGGCGCGACCGAGAGTTGCTGTCCGAAATAGTAGTTCGTATAGTTGACAT
>CAYNMQ010000101.1:0-1292 GCA_964398245.1 uncultured Spirochaetales bacterium
GCCTGCGGCGCCCCCTCGTTCGTTTTCTCCTTTATCCGGTCGCGGGCTTTCTTGAGCACCTCGTCGAGGGCGCGGCGCATCTTCGCCTCTTCGGTCGCCTCGTCAGCAAGGCCGAACCCGCCGCTGTCGAGCATCATCTCGATGACCGGCGAGGGAAGCCGCGCGAGCATCCCCTCATAGACCTGTGTCCCTTCGGCGACCTTCCCCTTCTGCTCGAAGAAGAGAAGCGCCGCAAGGTCGTAGCAGGCCTCCTCGCTTCCCTTCGCACAAAGGTCGTCGAGACTTTTCGCCGCTTCGTCGCGTTTGCCGGCAAGCCACTTGACGAGCGCATCGGCGATCGGGTGACCGGCCGCCTCCTGAACCGACAGCGGCGTTCCTTTGGCAAAGCGTTCATAGAGCGCCAGCGCGAACGGCGGCGTTCCCTTGCTTTTCTTCTGAAGGTCGGGCACCGTCATCGCGAGTTTCGTCCGGTCCGGTGCAACCGCTTTTATCTGCGATACCGCTGCGGTCACGCCACCCGCCGCCGGATACTTCTTCCATGCGGAACGGACGCGGAACATAAGAATGTCCTTTCCCGCCGCCTTCACCGACTGCGCTCCCTTCTCCCATGCCTCGGCGAACGGGGCGCCGATCGCGGTCGCCTCGATCGGGACATAGAGCGCGCCGTCAACTACGACGAACATCTCCTTCGGCAAGCCGAGGAGCAGGTGTCCGCCGGCGAGCAGTCCCGTTTCGGCGGCGAGGAGCACATGCCCCGGCGCGATGAGGATGGCGGTCGGAATGCCGACCGATTCGAGGAGCGACGCAAGGAGCACGGTAAGGTCATCGCAGTCGCCCGCCGCCCGCGCGAGCGTCTCGGCAGGGTGCTGAACAGTGTCTATGCTCGTCGCGGCGCCCGGCGGCACCGGGTCGCTCACATAGCGGAGCGGACCGTGCCAGAGCGCCGAGAAGAGGAGCGCCGTCCGGGCAAGTTTATCGCTCACAAAGCCATCAGGAAGGTTACCGGCGGTTGCCGCGGTCGCCGTCTGCCGCACCGCAGCGGCCTGCGGGTCGATGAATGCGGCAAGCGTCTGCGGATTTGCCCAGTCGAGTGCGTTGCGGTCGAGGATGAGGAGCGGCGCATAGGCGTCGCTCCGCTGGTACACTTCACCGGCGAGGTAGCGCACCGATGCCTTCATCTGCGCGTACTTCTTCTGCCCCGTATCGGGGAGGACATTGAGCGGGATCGGGATCTTTTTCGTTTCTCCCGCGGCGATCGTCCCGACGGTGACGCTTCCCACCACCGCGTCGCA
>CAYNMQ010000101.1:1302-7287 GCA_964398245.1 uncultured Spirochaetales bacterium
ACGCTGAACTCGGCCTTCGCCTCGGAGACCGGAGCACTCCCGCGGTTCTTCAGAACGAGCATCCCCGCGCCCGAAGAGCGGTACACCGGCATGAGCGCCGGAAGTATCTGCTCGACGGCGAAACTTTCTATCACGACCGGCTCGGTCTCGGCGTAGGAACGCGCTTCGTTCACATCCTTGAGCACCTTCGCCGCGAGCGGCTTGTCGAGCGCTCCACGGAACGCCTCCTCCATCGCTCGTGCCGCGCCGCCCGTCGCCGCTGCGATGCTCGTGCCATCACCCTGCACTGCGAGGAGTTTTTCTTTCGTATTCGTGTCAACCATCTCGATCGTCGCGTTCCACTTCGTCCCCGCCGGTTTGAGCGTAAGGAACATCAGGTGCCGTTTCCCCTCCTTCGCCCCCTTCGCGATCGCCGCATCGCGGGATCCGCTCATCCGGGAGACCGACTGGACCGCGACATACTCGACATTGAGGAGGTGTCCCCGCGCGATGCTCGCGACCACCTCGTCGGGAGCGTGACCGCCCTCGACCGTGAAGAGCACCTCGACGGGCCGCGCAAAGAGTGTGGCGGCGTTGTAGCGCGCGTGGACCGTCCGCTCGGTCTCGTGGACCACCGTGAGCGGGAACCGTTCGTCACTGAAGAGCGCCTTCTTCACCGCCATGAGCGACGAGCCCTGCCCCGACAGACGGAACTTGGCGTACTCGGTATTGAAGACGAGCAGTTTCGCACTCGCAACTCCCGAAAGTTTCGCGAGGAGTTCGGCGATATGCTCCGCCTTGCGGCGATCCTTGATGCGGGTTATCCAGATATCGAGGTCCCACGCGCCTCCCTTGTGCCACCCTTCCCGCGAGCCGGTCACCTGCGCCGCCATCGCTTCGGGCACCTTCTTCTGGAGGAGCGTCCGCACCGCCTGCTCTCCCGAAAGGCCGTGTCCCGGGATGCCCGCCTGCTTCGCGTAGGCGATCTCGCCGTTCTCGACCCGGATCATCTTGGTCGAAAGGTTGCACGAGAAGGCCTGTATCTTCGAGTCGAGCACCTTGTCGGTCGCCGTCGCGCAGTCGAACTTGACCGAGACGAGCGCGTCGGCCTCGAGCGCGGTGAGTTCCTTCGGAATCTTCCCCGCCGCGATCTCGTCGGCAAAGAGCGATGCCTTCGCTTTGAGCGCCGTCCCGACATCGACGAGGTAGTAGTTCCCCTTCTGGAGCGGCTCGACGATGACCCCTTCGAGGAGGTCGCGCGAGAGTTCCTTCCCGTCGAGCGTCACCTTCGCGAAGAGCGCCGCCCGTATCTGCTCGCCGCTGTCGGCCGGCGCGGGAGCGCCACCGGTCGCCTTGCCGCCGATCTCGACCGCCACCTTCTCTATCGCCGAGGCGAGCGAGGTCTCATCACCCGCGAATTCGGCCGACGCGCCGCCGACGACCGCCTCTTTCTCGATGCTGATGATCTCGACCGCAAAGGTGAATTTCCCTGCGAAACTGGTGATGCGAGGCCTCAGAAGACGTTGCGCCGCGAGCGCCTTGCCGAGCGGTATCTGGAACGCGGCGTCAACCGCCTCGCCGTGCGACTCCTTTTTCCCTTTTTTCACCAGTTCCTTCAGCTTCGCCGCCTGCGCCGTCTTGTCCACCACGACGAACTTGCCCCCCGAGACGAGTTTCGTCCGCAGGTAGTCAGTGGCGTCCCAGAGCACCTGTTTCTCGAACTTCCCCGCCTTGTCCTCTATCTCGAGGACCGCCGCGACCGGCGCCGCGGCGCGGATGGAGAGCGAGACCAGCAGGGCTGTGATGACGAAGAGCGTTCGTTTCATGACAAATCCTCTCGGTTATTCATTTATCCGGTATCTTACAATCACCTCTGCCCTTCCGGACGCAACGGCATCTCGACAAAGCCGTTGTTCTTCTTTTCAAGCAGGAGCACCGTGGTCGTCGCCGCCGCCGCGCCGGCCACCGTGACGCCGACGACGGTCCAGAACCACCAGGTCTTGTACCACGGCGTCGGCTGCTCGGGCACCGTGAGCGTCTTCACATTGTTGGCGCCCGGCGCGATGTAGAGGTCGGTCTGGAGCGGCAGGTAGTCCTCGGGGTCGGCGATGACCCGCAGGCTGTAGCGGCCGGGAACGATATCGCTTTGTTTATACTGGCTCTCCTTGACCGCTCCTTTCTCGGCGCCGAACTGGAGCTGCGCCTCCTTCACATTGAAGGTCAGTTCGACGCCGCCCTTCTTCACCGTGTAGTCGACGCCGGCGATCTGGTAGGCGGCCAGTTTTATCGCGTTGCGCAGTTCGTCCTTCTCGCCATCGTAACTTTCGAGGACCCGGTTCTCGACCTCGGCGCGCCGCGTATCTATCAGTTGTATCGAGATGACCCAGGTGTCCTTCACCTTGCCGACCGAGCCGGTTATCAGTTTCGACAGGCCGAGCGACGCGCCGATCTCGACGACGCACTCGAGGCTGTCGGTGCACTGCATCTGCGCGTCGGTCTGCACCTTCGCGAGCATCGCATTGATGTCATCCTGCCCGATGACCGAGATGCCCTCGATCGAGTTGAGTTCCGACGAGAGGATCGCCGTAAGGGCATCGGCGGTCGCCTGCTCGACCCCGCGCGCCGCGAGCGGCATGACGGCGAGTTTCAGCGTCTCTCCCGGTTTCAGTTGGAACATCGGCTTCAGTTCGGCGACGCCGAGTATCTCGTCTATCGCCTGCGGCAGTTTCGCCTTGAGGTCGGCGATGTTCTTCGCCTGCGCGGTCGTCCGCAGACCGATCGAGCCGTCGTTCACATTCACCGTGTTGAGCGAGAGGATGAACTCGTCGCCCAGTTTCGCCACCTTGCCCGCGATGAGCGTATCGCAATCGAGTTTCTTCTGGATCTCGACGAGACACTCGGTCGAGGAATCGCAGGTCATCTCAGCCTGTTTGCTGGCAAATTTAATAGCGCTCTCCATCTCGGCCGAGGTGACGACCGAGTAGCCGGCACGCTTGCCGATGTTGAGTACGATCGCCTCCTCGACGGTCTTCGCGGTCGCCTCGTCAACCTCGACCCCCGCGATCCGCTGGACGAGCAGTTTCTTCGATTCTCCCGCAGGGGTGGCGGGTGTCGGGCTTGCCACGGTCGCTTCAGGCTTCGGCTCTTCCTTGACGGCCGTTGTCGGCTCGTCTTTCGCGTCGGTCGCCGGTGTTGCTCCGGCGGCGAACAGTTGGCTGTTAAAGAGCGCCACGACCAAAAGCGCACAAACGATGTTCTTCATGGGATACCTCCCCCTATTTTGCCAAGTCTTTTATCTTCTTCTCTATCTCCTCGAACTTCCGTGTCTGTTCTCCTTGATACTTCGCGACGATGGTGCCCTCGGCGTCAATGACGAGGAGCGTCGGAAGAATTGCCTTCGAGCCGATGTAGATGAGTTGGTTGCGTGTCGTGAAGCGGTCAAAGAGGACCGGATAGGTCACCTTCTTTTCGGCGAGTATCTTCAGGCTTTCGGCGAAGGTCGTATCGAACTTCTCGTTGTCGTTGCGGAAATTGACGCCGAGCACCTGTACCCCTTGGGGACCGTAGGTCTCGTGCAGTTTCTGGATGAAAGGCATCTCTTCGACGCACGGCTTGCACCAAGTCGCCCAGAAGGCGAGGACGAGCGCCTTCTTGCGCGGTTTCGGTTCGCGCGAAGCCGAGGCGGCGGGTGGTGTCCCGACGAAGTCGGTGAGCCAGACGATCTCGCCGAGGTTTTTCTTCTCGAGGTTCACCTGCCGCATCCCGAAGTCCACGATCTTCTCACCGACCGCAAGGCCGGTTGGCGACGGATCGGCGGCATTCACAAACAAAGACGACAAAAGGAAAAAGGCAAAGAGGACTTGCTTCATGACGGTATCCCTTTAGCGGTTTCAATAACGACTACTTCCTGTTACACCCCTGCGCGGTCAACAAGATGCGCTGTCCTCCCACACGACTTATCTTTGAGCGAGTCGTATGCCTCCCGTGACAGGATGAGCGGCGACGGCGGGTTCGCAAACTGCTCGGCGATGTTCGCCCCGCGCGGCGGTATCTGGAAGACGCGCACCTTCCCCTCGTAGCCTTTGAGGTCAACCTCACGCCACCAGCCGAGCGGTTTTTCGGCAAGCAGTTCCCAACACCGCTCGCTCAGGAGAATGCCGCCAACCTCGGAGCCGCTCTCGAGCCGCGCCGCGAGATTGACATCGCGCCCGATGGCGCTGTACTCGATGTGCCCGCTCCCACCGAGGTTTCCCACGAGCACCGTTCCCGTCGCGATCCCGATGCGGATGCGGAGCGGCCGCCCCGTTATCTCGCGCCATCCCTCCTGCATCTCCTCCACTTTCTTCATCATCGCGACTGCCGCTGCGACCGCCTCTTCGGCATGGCGTTCCGAACGGCGCGGCGCCCCGAAGAGAATCATGAGGCCGTCACCGTTTATTTTGTCCACATACCCGTTGTGCTCCTGCACGATGGTGAGCATGGAGTCGAGGTACCAGCGCAGCGAGCGAATGACCTTGTCGGCATCGAGCGCATTCGAGAGACTCGTGTAGCCGGCGATGTCGGAGAAGAGGATGGTTATCTCACGCCGTTCAGCCGCATCGGGTTGCAATACGGTGCCACCGGTCTCCTTGAGCCACTTGAGTATCTCGGGCGAAACATAGGAACCGAACGCCTCCGAGAGCGTCCGATTGAAGAGAAAATGACGCCAGCCCGCCTCGGCGGCGGCAAGACCGAGGGCAAGGAACGAAGGGAAAAGGGCGCTCGACACCGGCAGAAAGAAAAAGCCTTTCGTATAAAGGAAAAATGCTGAAGCGAACGAAGCAGCGCCACAGAGGAACGCGAGAACAAGAAAGGGCACTACACGCCGGACGAATATGAGGGCAACGATCGAAACGAGCGCCGCCGCGAGCCAGCCGACCCAGTAAGGTAGCGCTGCGATGGAGATGCCCCGCTCGAGCGCCTCGATGCGGTTCACATGGACCATCACGAGCGGCTCGTTCCCCGCCTGCGGCGTCGGGCCGACATCCTTCACTGTCGGATCGGTCGCCGCAACGAGCACATACTTGCCTTTCATCAGGTCACTCAGCCGCTTCATCCCCTCGTCGCTCTCCGACCACGCGAGCACCTCGGCGAAAGAGACCTTCGGCATCTTCTCATACGAAAAGAGGAACGGGACATAGCGCTCCTCATCGCACCGTCCGGAGTCATACTTCCCGGTCATGACCGAGGCGAGATCGGCGACGCACCCGTCATGGAGCGCCATGCAGGGAGGTATCGCCCGCACCACCCCATCCACCGGCGAGGGATTGGCGTGGACATGGGCGACGAGCGGCCGTTTATCGGCAATGCCGGGAACGAGCGGTTTGAGAAACCGCTGCGCATCACGGCTCTTGCACGCCGGTATCTGCGCTTCATCCGGCGTCGGCGCGAAGGTCTCGCTCTTCCCGCCAGCGCTCTCCATCACGAACGAAGCGAGCACCGCACCGGTCGCCGCGACCGCCGAGCCGAGGAGTTCCTCCTTTTTCTGCGCCGACTCACGGGCGCTCTCCTCCTCGAGACAACTCTCGAACCGCTCGGTGAAGAAGAGATCGAAGCCTATCCGCTTCGCCCCCGCCTCGTGGAGCACCGCGGTAAGCGCCGCGTAAAGATCCTTGCCGAGCGGCCAGCCGAAGGTCTCGAAGGTCTGCTCGTCGAGCGCCACGACGACGCTGTGCGCCCCGTCGCTCACCGCGACATTGCGCTGGGCGAAGTCGAAGAAGAGGAAATCGAGTTTCTTCGCGAAAGAGGCGTACGAAAGGAGAACGCCGAAGACAACACCGACGGCGACCGCCGCGATTCTGCCGGAACCTGATCGGAACACCCGCGTGCTCGTAAAAAGACAAGTGGTTTTATTTTATTGAGGAGCAACCTTTTTTCAAGAAAATGAATTTCAAGGAAGGATAGTTACCGCTTCAACCCCTCGAACGGGCACACCCCTTCCTTCGCGCAGTAGCAGTCCATGTCGCG
>CAYNMQ010000102.1:0-7206 GCA_964398245.1 uncultured Spirochaetales bacterium
GGCTCTTTTTTTCTATCGCTGGCTTATTATTGCCGCACCGTCAAGATCAAAACCGGCGCTTTCGTGGGTCGGGTATGGATCGTACACAGGACGGCCATTCGAGTCGGTCACAGAGCCGTCTCCTTTCACATCGACGAGACGGACATGGGTGACAGCGGCGATGTCGAGCATACCTTCCTTCACGGCAGTTTTCCCGGCAAGCACCGCGAGGTCGAAGGGGGTGCCCCATCCGGCACGGTACTTCCCGGCAAAACCGTCAAAAAGGGGGGGGGCGAGCGTGCCGTATTCGCTCACCGCCTCGTTACCGAGATACACGGTGTCGAACCGAACGAAGTTCTTGCCATCGCTTGAAACCTCGACGAAAGCAAGTTCGAGGAAGGTGTCGGAAAAGGAATTCTCGAACACGACAAAGTCAGGTCCCTCACCGTCGCTGATCGGATACTCGAAGGTGAGCGTGATACTTCCCCCTTCGCCGAGCGAAACGACCTCGGTCGTTTTCCCTTCGGCTGGTCCAAGTGCCTTTGAGGTGTCCTGCCACTGTGCACTGACATTCTCTCCCGGTTCGTAGGCAACTACCGCGCTTACCCACGCGAGGATACGCGGATCGTCCTTGGAGATGGCGGGGCAGTCGGGGGTTCCGACTGCGCCCGCGAAGGTGACCTTCGTCAGTTTAGTCCACGGAAAGCCGCCGCATCCGCCCGCTTCCGGATTGGTGGGATCGGCCGCTTCGACCGCCTCGGCCTCTTTCTGGGAGGCTTTGTCATAAGCGGTCTGGCAGTAGTAGAGCGCTCCGTTGTACCAAACCCAATCGAAGCGGCTCCACTTGCCGGGGTTGTAGGCATTCTGCTCATCGTTCTGCGCGATGAGGTAGTCTTTTTCGTTGTCGTAGGCGACGATGTGGTACTTGCCCATCGCGCCCTGATCCCAGAGATCGTCGCTGATGACATGGGTACCGCCATAGGGATCTTGATAGGAACCGGTGATCTCCAGCGGTTTTTTCTCCTTGTCATCGCCGCATCCTGCCACGAAGAAAACTGCCAGAAGGCCAAGAAAAAGTGCACGCATCGGTTACCTCCTTTCGTGCATGGTTAAAGGATCTCGTATCCAGACGCGGAGCGCCGCTGGCGCCCCGGTTATCGCCGTTGAGAAGCTCACCGTTCCGGTCGCCGTATCGAGCACATTGAGATAACTGGTGACCATGTCGCGGACACTTTTCTGCGTGAAAAAGTAGAGCCGACCGGTGCGCGGGCTGTAGTCGAGCGGTATCGCCGCGAAGGCGTTGATGTCCGATACGAGGCGGTGCACCGTACCATCGCGCCGGAGCACCTGCAGGTGCCCGCGCCAGTCGGCATCGAAGGCGGTAAAGTAGATGTCGCGCTCGTTGGTGACCGCGAGCGGCCCCACCTTGACATTGAGCGGTGAGAGCGGCTCGGTCGTCTCGTGCAGTATCGTCGTTGCTTCGGCGCTAAAGAGATCAACCCGCACGAGGCCACCGTTGCGCGCTTGATAGGAGCCGGCACAGGCGACAAAGAGGTGGTGTGGCGAGAGGCGATGATTTACCACAAGCGGTCCCACCGGATCGGCAAGCGGCAACGGTATCGGTTCGTGCCATGCCCCTTCGGCATCCCGACGGGCGATACGGCCGCCGCGCGAAGTCCAGTCTGGCCCGAGCATCTGGAGCGCTGTAAAGAGCATCCCGTCATGGAAGAGGAGCGCGGCGGGTGAGGGCGTTATCTTTTCCGGGACCTGCGAACCGAGATCGATCGTGCCAGAGAAGGTTCCGTCCTCCTCAAAGAGAAAGAGCGTCGTTGCCTCGTTGGCCGAGACAATGTAGCGCGCTCCGTCCCACGCGGCATCCATGAAGTTGAGATACCGCTGATCCGGTGAGCGGAGTATCGTATTTTCTTTGCTCTCCGGCTGGTAAACCCACACGGTGTCGGCGCCGTCGCGGCCAATGACCATGAAGCGGTCGTACGCCGTGGCAAGCGAGAGATCGGTTCCATCTGGGCCACCGAGCCGCTCGGAAAAGGCGATCTCGGCAAGATGAGCGACATCCTCTTCCGGAGCGACGAACACCTTCCCCGAAAAGGGGGCATCATACCCGTCGGTCGTCGCGATGATGATGTCGCTCGTGCGGCAGGCGCCGTCGTACCAGAAAAGCGACGGGGGGCAGAACGCATCGGTGTCGGGAGTCTCTCCACCGACCGGCTCGTAGTCGGTGACCGTTTCATAGGGAATATCGGCGGGCAGTTCAGGAAGCGAAGGGGCACATGCCGACATGAAAAGGACGGCGAGGATAAAAACCCGGCTCATCGTTCTCCTCCCCCATCGACGACAAGGCCGAGATAGAACGAAAGGCCCGGCACCCCGAATCCCTTGACCATCTCGTCGTGCCGATCGAGAAGGTTTTCGAAGCGACCGTAGATCCGCACCTGCGGTGATGGTCGTACGGTGACCACGAGCGAGGAGAGGAGCGCCGTCGGGAGGTCCGTTACCACCGGTTCATAGGGATAGCGATAGGCGATATCGCAGCGCGGCCCGATGAGGGTGAGTCCCGCATTGGCGTTGACGAGGCGATGGGGATTCCAGTCGAGCCAGAGCGAGGCAAGGTGTGCGGGGCGGCGGAGCACGGAACGGCTGTCGCGGAACCGACGGCCATCGTAGCGGACGATGTCGAACGCATCGGTCGCGGTGAAGGTGTAAGAGCCGCTCACGATGAACGAGGGATGCGGCCGCACCGAAAAAGCGCTTTCGATGCCAGCGGCGGTCATCCAGCCGCGGTTCTGGTAGCGGCCGCAGAGCGTTCCGTCACAGCCGTAGGAGAACTCGATCGCGTTCCTCGTCTCTTGGTAGAATCCGGTCACCTCGAGGAGAATCCGCCGATCCCAAAATCGCTGTTCGAAGCCGCCATCCACCGCGAAGGTCTCCTCGGCCTTAAGAAACTCGGAGCCGTAGGCACTGTAGAGCTGGAAGAGCGACGGTGGCTTGAAGGCGGTCGCGACGCTCGCGCGGAGCGTGGTGTCGGTCGGTGCGATGCGGTAGGAAGCGGCGGCGCTGTAGGTGCCGTGAACGGTCATGACGAGGCGCTCTCCGGTGAGCACTTCCGTACCGACTGGGTCGGTCACGGTACCGTGCCGCTCGTAAGAGAAGAGGTCGCCGCGGCCACCGAGCGAAAGGGAAAGGCCATCCAATGGTCTGATGGTATCGAGAAGATAGAACCCGGTGCTCAGCGTCGCCCGGCGCGGGAGGATCCCGAGCGTCACCGGCTCGAGCCGGTCCCTCTGCCAGTCTGCCGCTCCGCTTCCCCAGAGGAGCGAAAACCCCGTCTCCAGCCGCTGGAGCGGAAGCACCGTAAGTTCATGACGCCACGAAGCCTCGATCGTCTCGCCGAGGAAGAAGGCGCGCATGAAGCCGCGTTCATCCTGCGCACCATCGGGCGGGTTCCGATCATCGGCGGTGTGGCGAGAAAGCGAAATCGCGATCTCTTGGCGCCACTTTCCTGAAAAGAGCGATATCTCTGCGGCGGTCCTCCCGAGAAGTCGCCCGGTCGCGAATGAATGATAGGGATCGTCGCGGTACGGGCCGGGGCCGTTGTCTATGTCGGTGTCGCTCGCAATGTGACGGATGAGCGCCGAGAAAGCGACGGTATCGGAAGGGCGCACCGTGAAGCGACAAGCGAGGGTGAGCGTTCGGGCACGATCCTCCTCGTGGTTGCCGTCCCGTTCGGAGGCCGCCGAATAGCCGCCGGTATCGCGATACGAAACATCGAACCGGTAATTGCCCCGTTCGCGCGTGCCGCTGAGCACGCCGCCGAATCGAAGATGATTGACCGCTCCTGCCCGAGAGACCGTGTCCACGAGGCCCACTTCCGAAAAGAGAGAAAGCGGCGCAGCATACGCTTGTTGCGCGGTCATGATCCGTACCACCCCGCTCAGCGCGTCGGGGCCGTAGATGACCGCGTGGGGTCCGCGCAGGATCTCGATACGCGACACGCCGTCGGTAAGGATGTCCGAAAGGTCGGCGGCATTCTCGACCGAAAAGGGATCGTTGAGCCGCACCCCGTCGAGGAGCACGAGCGCATGTCCTCCTTTCCCGCCGCGCAGAAAGAGCGTCGTGAGACCGCCAGCGCCGCCCGAGGTCGCGACATGGATCCCCGGCACCTCACGGAGCAGTTCGGCGACCGTTTCTTTGCGTTTCTTCTCTATCTGGGCCGCCGGAATGACGGTGACCGCCCGTCCCTCTTCGCCCTCCGGTGCCTCGCGCGAGGCCGACACGACGGTGCGGTAGGGGTCTTCTGCTTCGGTTTCACCGTGAGCGACGGCAGTAACGAAAAGAAGCACTACGATGAGCGACACCAACCGTTCCCTCCGCGGGGACAGGGTTGCACAGCACCGTCTTCCGGGTATTCTGGCTCGCGGTCATCCGGAGTGCCGCGCCTTCCCACCGGATCGGCACCCGCCTGCCGGCAGTGGCATCATGCGGCCTCCGTCGCGCTCACAGCTGCGGGACAGCGCCGGACTTGCACCGGCTTCCCCGCCAAGACGGCGTAAGACGCACAGGGAATATCATCGGCGCGAACCATTGTCAAGGGACGGTTTTGCGACGACATTTGTTGACAAGAGGGGTGGCGCCGATATAATCGCCAAGTTTTTATGGAACTTATCTGTCCGGGGTACTATGTGGATTGACAAAGTATTTTCGTTCTTTACGAGCGACATCGCCATAGATCTCGGTACCGCCAACACGCTCATCTATGTCAAGGGCGAAGGGATCGTCGCCAACGAGCCGAGCGTCGTGGCGGTCCAAAAGGATGCGCGCGGCGCGAAGGCAGTTCTCGCCGTCGGTAAAGCGGCCAAAGAGATGATCGGCAAGGCGCCGATCAACATCGAGGTCATCCGCCCGCTCAAGGATGGCGTCATCGCCGATTTCGATGTGGCCCAACAGATGATCCGCTACTTCATCAAGCACGCCTACAAGAAGGGATCATTCATCAAACCGCGCATCGCTATCGGCGTTCCCTACGGCATCACCGAGGTCGAGAAACGGACCGTCAAAGAGGCGGCCGCTTCCGCCGGGGCGCGCGAGGTCTTCCTCGTCGAACAGCCGATGGCGGCGGCGGTCGGCGCCCACCTGCCGGTGACCGAGCCGACCGGCAACATGATCGTGGACATCGGCGGCGGCACCACCGAGGTGGCGGTCATCTCGCTCGCCGGCATCGTCTGCAGCGCCTCGGTACGCATCGCGGGCGACCGGATGGACGAGGCGATCACCAACTACATCAAACGCAAGTACAATCTCCAGATCGGTCAACGGACCGCCGAACAGATAAAGTGCACCGTCGGGAACGCCTATCCCGGTGACAAGAAAGAGTTCACCGAGGTCAAGGGGCTCGATCTGGTCGCCGGCATACCGAAGACCATCGAGATGAACTCCGACGAGATACGCGAGAGTCTCGCCGAATGTACCGCCGGCATCGTGCAGGCGGTCAAGGCGGTCCTCGAGAAAACGCCTCCTCAGATCGCCGCCGACATCGTGGACCGCGGCATCGTATTGGCGGGAGGCGGCGCTCTGCTCAGAAATCTCGACATTCTCCTTCGTGAAGAGACCAACCTTCCCGTCATCATTGCTGACGATCCGCTCCTCTCCGTCGTGCTCGGCATCGGCCGCATTCTTGAAGATTGGGATCTCTTACGAACCGTTTCTCTCTCCTGATGTGCTGAAGCGTCGGCTCCTCATCGCGTCTTTTCTCGTTCTGTTCGCCGCAGCGCTCCTTCTGCCATCGTTGGTAAGCGAATGGGCGTGGCGTCCCGCTGTTCTGCGCGGCGCGCGGGTCGCCGTCGCTGGTCTTCTCGACGAGGCTTCCCGCCTGATCGCCATCCTGCGCGACCTGCACCGCGTCGGCGAACGCAATCTGGCGCTCGAAGAGGAAAATGCGCGGCTGCGACTGCAGATCATCCTTAACGAAGGTATCTCCCGTGAAAACGAGGAGCTGGCGAACCTCCTCAAGATAAAGGACCGGTACAGCAGCTACGCTATCATACCGGCGCGGTTTCTCGGCTACTCCCCGGTGAATCCCAACCGCATCTCCGTTTATTTCGATGAAAACGACGCGAGGAACCTTGCGCGGAACGCGCCGGTCGTCTCGCCGCTCGGGCTCGTCGGCCTGGTAAGGAGTTTCAGCAACTCCTCCGCCGAGGTGGAACTCATCACCTCGCGCGGATTCACCTTGCCGGCGGTCATCGAAGGACGAGACGAATGTACGGCGATCCTGCGCGGCAACGGCCAGACGCTCTCGCTACAGTTCCTTGAGAAGGTCTGCAACGATCCGCCTGCCCTCGGAAAGCGATTGCTTTCAGCGAACCTGAGCGAGAATTACAGCCTCCCCTACATTCCCCTCGCGCTCATCGGGGCGCTTACGGACGACCCGACGAACATGCTCTTCTACACCGGCGAAGCGGTGCCGCTTTTCAAGAAAGGGAAACTACACCATCTCTTCATCATCGCGGGGGGATCGCTCGGCAATGAAAACCTTCGCCCTTAAGACGCTCGTCGGCACCGTCGCCGTGCTGGCCGTCAGCACATCTCTTCTCTATTTTCTCGACCTCCCCTTCCACTATACGCCGCTCCTCCCCCTTTTCTTTACGATCGTATGTTTCGAAAGACACGCGGCGCGCCGTATCGCCGCCGCCGCCGCCGGCGGTGTCGTGTTTTTCTTTCTGGGACACGAGTTGCCTCTGTTGTTCGTCGTCGTAATGTTCTTCCAGCTGTACTTCTTCGTCCGAGCGGCATTTACGGTTACCACCTTCGATTTTCTGGTGGTGCTGTTCTTCGCCCTTTTTTTCTCCTGTCTCATCGTAAGCGCTGATTTCGCCCTCTACCGCAGCGCATTCACCGGATCGTTCCCGCTCGGGGATCTCGTGTTCTCCGCATCGTCGAATTTCGGATGGCTTGTCCTTCTGTTCCTCTTCTACCGCTCGGAGCTTCGAGAACTCTTCGTACGGAGCGCGTGGCTGTGAGGATCCTCAACCAACAGGAAGAGGTTCGCAACATTTCAGCGAAGTCGCGCCTCGTGCTGGCCATTATCATCATCTCTCTGCTCGGAATCGCCGCTCGGCTCATGTATCTTCAGCTCTACCACGGAACCGATTTTCTCGAAAAATCGAAGCGGAACTACCTCTTGCGCGAGAAGATCTTTCCCCCTCGAGG
>CAYNMQ010000103.1:0-7142 GCA_964398245.1 uncultured Spirochaetales bacterium
TTCGTTGACCCCGAGGACGAGCGTGATGTCCGAGTCGTTCGCCGGCGCGCTGATGAGCACCTTCTTGGCGCCTGCCTGCCGGAGGACTTCCGCCTTCTCTTTCTTCGTGTACTTGCCGGTCGATTCGACGACGACATCAATGTCCTTG
Organism: uncultured Spirochaetales bacterium; assembly: GCA_964398245.1. Lineage (GTDB taxonomy): Bacteria > UBP6 > UBA1177 > UBA1177 > JAKLFG01 > CALITV01. The sequence goes on from CAYNMQ010000103.1 coordinate 149, forward strand.
TAGCTGAGCTGTGCGCCGTCTTTGATCGCGGTGACCGGTATCTCCTTCCCGTCCACGACGATCGCGTTCTCGGTCGCCTTCACCTCGCGGTGCCATGTGCCTGCCACCGAATCGTACTTGAGCAGGTGGGCGAGCGTCTTCGCGTCGGTCAGATCGTTGATGGTGACGAACTCGAGGTCGTTGCGCCCGAACCCGACGCGGAATACCATGCGGCCGATACGGCCGAACCCATTGATGGCAACTCTCATCTTCTTCGCCATAGTTTCCTCCTTTTACTTATTCCTCATGCGGTCCCGCTGTACGGTAAAAAGCCCTCTGAAGCGAAAATATCGTTTTGGTCCAGTTCTCATCCATCTCGCCGGTAAGGCCGATGTGTACGGCATCGAGGTTGGCATCGAGGTTGTCGACCATTGAGACGATGAGCGCATCCATCGTCTGTGGCTGTTTAGGCGAACCGAACTCGTATTCGCCGTGGTGCGAGAGCATGATGTGCAGTATCTCCATACGGAGCGTCGCGTCATCGGGCACCGCCTTCTTGAGAAGTTTCTCGACGAACGCGGCCCCCATGTAGACATGACCGAGCAGCTTGCCGCTGTCGGTGTAGCGTTCGACGACCGAGGTCGAGGCGTTCACCTGAAATTCGAAGACCTTGCCGACATCATGGAGCATCGCTCCGAGGAGCACCTGCATACGGTTGACCGGATAGCGCGACTCGTAGCGCCGCGCGAGGTCATAGGAAAGCTCTGCGACATTGAGCGAATGCTCCCAGAGACCGCGCCGGTAGTTGTGGTGCATGCTCTTTCCCGCGGGAATGGCGCGGAAGAGGTCCCACACCTGACCCGTCTTCTCGAACTCGACGATCACGGCGCGCCGCGGCGCGTCGAGCGTGTCGGCAAGCGTCCGCCACCGCCGCATGAGCTCCTCGGCGCTCTGCGGCGACTGGGGAACGAGATCGCCCAGCCGGTCAAGCATCCCGGGAGAGACCGCCGCCGCCGGCTCGATGACGAGTTGCAGAGCGTTCTGGTAGCGCGCGACGCGGCCTTTGACCACCTGCACGATGACACCCGCTTCGAGTATCTTCTCTATCTCGGGCGTCACTTCCCACACCTTGCCGTTGATGCCGGTCGTCCCGTCGAAGAGGTCGAGGTCGAGGTAGCGCGTGCTGTTCTTGCCCGACTTAAGCGTCACCCGGCGCACGAGAAGATAGCAGTTCGCGGCGCCGGTGACGGCCATTCCCTCCTCAAGGGAGGCGATCTTGAGACGCTCCTGCACGGCGCTCATGGCTATCCGAAGCGATAATGTTTCTTCACCGGCCTCCGGATCTCCCACCGGCAGGAAAAACCGGCGGGAAAGGTGACGAGATCGCCTTTCTTTATCTCGTAGGAGACGCCTGTCTTCGTATCGGTCACGGTGACCTCGCCTTCGAGGAAGTAGCAGGTCTCCGGCTCATCGTAGAACCACGGGAAGGTGGATATCTCCTTTTCCCAGATGGGCCACGAACGAATGCCCCGCCTCTCGATATCGGCGCCGTTCGGACGCTCGATGACGACCGCCATGTTCAGCCTCCACCGGTAGTTCCTTCGTTCGGGAAGGAATGTATCGTCGCTCCGGTCAAAAAGCAATTTTTCGTAGAGGATGACGCCGCGTTCCGTCTCCTTCTTGCCTTCCATTTTTCTCCTTATATAATCGGCCTTATTCCTTCGCCGGAGGTGTGTCATGGAAAAAGGAAGGGTCTTCGTCGCGCTCGATGTCTCCGATCGCGCCGAGGCGCTCGCCATCGTGCGGGAGCTCAAGGGACTCGGGGCGGGCTGGAAGATCGGCAAACAGCTGTTCACGCGGGAAGGACCAACGCTCGTCAAAGAGATCGTCGCGATGGGAGAAGATGTGTTTCTCGACCTCAAGTATCACGACATTCCCAACACCGTTGCGCAGGCGGGACTCGCTGCCGCGTCGCTCGGCGTGAAGATGTTCAATGTCCATGCCGCCGGAGGCCGCGCGATGATGATGGAAACGCGCCGTGCGCTCGATGCGCTTCCCGATCGGCCGCTCGTGCTTGCCGTCACGGTGCTCACGAGCCTCGGCGAAGAGGATCTTCGCGAGATCGGGTACCACGATACGCCGGCCCAGCAGGTGGCGCGACTCGCGCGGCTTGCCGAGGAGGCAGGCATGGACGGCGTGGTCGCCTCGCCGCTCGAGATAGAGATCATCCGGAGCGTCACCCGTCCCTCGTTCAAAATCCTTACCCCCGGCATCCGCCCCGCAGGCGGCGAAAAGGGCGATCAAAAGCGCATCGCCACCCCGGCGGCGGCGATCGCCGCCGGTGCCGACTATCTCGTGGTCGGGCGACCGGTGACCCAGGCGAGCGATAGGAAAAAAGCGTTCCTAGAGATACTGGCGGAAATAAGGAATGGATAGTAGGAAACCCTCATCTTGCCTCCTCTCCCTCACAGGGAGAGGAAAACTTACTCTTTTCCCCTGCGGAGGGAGAAGGCAGGGATGAGGGTATTTCGGTGGAACAACGATGGCTAAACCGCGCTGGGAATATCTCTACGGCATCAATCCCGCGTTCGAGGTCCTGCGCGGCGGCAGACGCAGGGTACATGAGGCCTTCCTCGTCGAGAATGCCGAGGAAAACCCTCGTCTTCGCAAACTCGCCCGCTACCTAGAAGAGAAAGGGGTGCCGGTGAACCCGGTGAAACGGGACCGCCTTTTTCAACTGTCGCGAACGACCGAACATCAAGGGGCGGTGCTCCGGTGCGCGCCGTATCCCTACGCCGAACTCGAGACGGTGTTCGCCGCCGACCGCCTTCTTCTGCTCGACAATGTCGAAGACCCGCACAATGTCGGCGCGATCCTCAGAAGCGCCGAGATCTTCGGGTTTCGCGACATCCTCCTGCCGCTCAAGGGGGTGCCCGAGGTGTATCCCTCGGTCGTCAAGGTGAGCGCCGGCGCGACCGAACACCTCCGGATCGCCCGCTGTGAGAACACGAACGCCTATGTGAAACGGGCGAAGAAGGAAGGGTTCACGATCATCGCCCTCGACGGAAGCGGCTCGACCTCACTGCGAGATGCGGCGGCACAGCAGCCTCGCCGTCTGTTGCTCGTCATCGGCGGCGAGGACAAAGGGGTCGGGCAATTCGTGATCCTCAATGCCGACCTCGTGGCGCGCATCCCGCAGGCGGGTCGCATCGGATCGCTCAACGCCGCCGTCGCCGCGGGCATCGCGCTGTGCCTTTTCGGAGAAAGTCATGGCGCGTGAACGGCACCTCGACCCCTCTTCGCTCGAACAGGCTCTCGGATGCACCTTTCCCGATCGCGCTCTTCTCGAACAGGCTTTCGTGCACCCCTCCGACGACACCCCCGGACGCCCCAACTATCAGCGGCTCGAGTTCCTCGGCGACGAGGTGGTGGGTCTCGCCGTCTCGACGCTCCTTTACCGGAGATTCCCCGATGCAGACGAAGGACGCCTGACCCGGGCGCGCGCCCATCTCATAGACGAGGAAGGGCTCGCCGATGTGGCGCGCTCCATAGACCTCGGCCGTTTCCTTTCGCTCGGCAAAGGAGAAGAGAAGACGAGCGGCCGCGAAAAGGACTCGATACTCGCCGACGCGTTCGAGGCGCTCATGGCGGTCGTTTTCCTGTCCTGCGGATGGACGGTCGTTCTTTCCGTCGCAGAGCGCCTGTTCGGCCCGCGTCTCGGCGCATGCGCCGACATCGCGACCTTTCTTCGCCATATAGACCGCGACTACAAGACCCGCCTGCAGGAGGTTCTCCAAAACCTCGGGGAACCGGTGCCGGCGTACATGGTCGCCGAGAAGAACGGCCCCGATCATGAGACGCGGTTCACCGTCGAGTGCCGGGCGCTCGGACTTGTCGCATACGGAGAAGGACGCAACCGGAAGAAAGCGGAACAAGAGGCGGCGCGGCGGTTCCTCGCGCTCATGCAGGAAAGGGCCGTTCCGACGGAAACATCACGATAGGGAGCATACACCCCATGAGCTATCAGGTCATTGCGCGCAGATGGCGACCCCAGCGCTTTTCCGATGTGGTCGGACAAGAACCGGTCGTCAGGTCGCTCATCCACGCCATCCGCGAGGGGCGGGTGGCGCCGGTGGTCCTTTTCACCGGCATCCGCGGCGTCGGCAAGACGACGCTCGCGCGGCTTCTCGTGAAGGCGGTCAACTGCCTTCAGCCGGAACCGGACGGTGAGCCGTGCAACCGCTGCGACAACTGCGTGGAGATCGCCGCCGGAAAGAATCCCGATGTCTTCGAGATAGACGGCGCATCGAACAACTCGGTGGACGATGTGCGCGGCATCCGCGAGAACATCGCCTACGCGCCGGTCAAATCGAAGCGGAAATCCTACATCATAGACGAGGTGCACATGCTTTCGAAGCCGGCCTTCAACGCGCTTCTCAAGACGCTTGAAGAGCCGCCCGCACATACACTCTTCATCCTCGCGACGACCGATCCTCAGAAGATACCGGCGACGGTGCTCTCGCGCTGTCAGCGCTACGACCTGCGCCGTCTCTCGCTCTCGGCAGTGGTGGGACAGTTGAAGAAGATCCTCGACGCGGAGCAGATCCCCTACGACGATGAAGCCCTCTATGCCGTCGCCCGCGAAGGCGAGGGGAGCATGCGCGACGCCCAGACGCTCGTCGAGCAGATGCTCGCTTTCGGCGAACGGAAAGTGACGGAAGAGGTCGTGTCGCTCACCTTGGGCACGAGCGATCGGGTTCTCATCCGCCGTCTCGTCGAAGCGATGATAGACCGCGACAAGAAGAGCGCAATAGCCGTAGTACACGAGATATACCGGAACGGGAAGGCGCTCGAACGAGCGTCGCAGGACCTTTTGACCCTCGTGCACAGCCTTTCTCTGGCCGCGTCGTTGGGGAGCCCCGCGGCGCTCGACGCCTCCGACGAGGAAAAGCAGTGGATCGAACAGACGGCGAAACGGCAGGAAAGCGTCGAGTGGCTCAGGCTCTTCGATTTCTGGAATCGCCAGCACGACCTCATCGTCCGGAGCGATCACGCCCTCATGCTTTTCGAGGTGTCGGTCCTCATGGCCGCCGCCTTTCCCGCGATGGAGGATCTTCGCACCTTCCTCGAGACCCTCAAAAAAGGGACCGTATCGGCGCCCGCCGCGCGGCCGGCCGCCCCTGTCGCCGCTCCGGCCGAAACGCGCCGCGCCTCCGCGCCGGCGGAGAACATCCCCGACACGGCCCCTTCGGCGACGGGGACCGCAGCGACGAAGGTGAGCGGGTGGCGCGAATTCCTCGACCATCTTCAGAAAGAGGACCCTCTTCTCGGCCCGCCGTTGAAAAACGCGGTCTACGAGGAGTTCCCCGACCGCGTCGAGGTGACCCTGAACAAAACGCTCGACAAAGCGCTCGGCGACAAGCGGCAGGCGGTCAGCGAACGGTTCGCCGCGCTGACGGGCGGAAAGAGCCTGACATTCGTCGCGGCCGATCGAAAAGAGAAGAGTCGCTCGGTCGCCGAAGAAGAGAAGCGGGAAGAGGAAGAGCAGGACGCCAAGATACGCGAGGAGGTCCGTAACGATCCAGCGGTGAAAGCCGTGGAACAGCTCGGGTTCGAACTCAAGAAGATCAACAAACTGTGATGATCCGGCGCCTGCCGCACCTTTTTGCCGCGCTTTGCGTCCTCGCGCTCTTCTTCGGGTGGGGAACCCGCGGAGCGCCGCACCTGTTCTTCACCGCCTTCTGGCCTACGATACATCTCCTCTACGGCACGGCGGCGACGCTTCTTTTGTTCCTTGTCATCGCGATACCGCGATCGCTCAGCCGGTTATTTCACCGCCTCGTCGCATGGCGCTACCGCGTCCTCCCCCCGATCGCCGGCATCGCGACGACGCTCATCGCCATCTTCGTTTTTCAGGGGATTCCCCATGTGATAGACGCCGCTCATTTCGAGTGGACGGCGCGTCTTCTGCTCAAGGGAACCGTTTCCATCCCGGCGAACGACCTCTACGAATTCCAAGACGCCACCTTCATGGTGCGCGACGGCGGCCGTTTCTACTCGCTCTTCCTTCCCGGCTTCTCGCTCGTCCTCGCCCCCTTCACCGCGCTCGGCATCGGCTGGCTCTTCACCCCGCTCTGCACCGCCCTCGCGGTGTGGCTTGCCGGCAGGATCGCCGACCATTTCTTCGATGCGGAGACCTCGTTCCTCACCATGACGCTCACCACCTTCTCCTCCTTTTATCTCTTCATGGGAGCGAGCTTCATGACGCATCCGTTCAATCTTTTCTGTGTTATGCTCGCCGTGTGGCTCGTCCTCCGTGACCCGACACGGGTCTTCAATCTGCTCGTCGCCGGAACGGCGCTCGCCGTCACTCTTTTCATTCGCCCGCAAAACGCGATCTTCGCCGCCGCGCCGCTCGCCATCTTCCTCCTGATGAAGCGGACGCCACTCAAGGGACTTTTCTTCTTCGCTCTGCCGTTCGTTCTGGGCGGCACCGGGCTCCTTATCTACAATCTCGCGATGACCGGCCATCCGCTCGTGTTTCCTCAGGATATCTATTTCTCGGTCATCGAACCGCGCCCGTTCTGCCACCGGCTCGGACTCGGCACCGGCTGTCCCGATACCGAAGGAGAATTCCTGCCCCCCGAAGGACTGACCTTCCAGTATGCCTTTTGGGTCGCCTATACGCGGCTCACGCTCCTTCTCTTCAATGTGACGGGCCACCCCTATCCGTTCCTCTTTCTTGCCGCCGCCTTCTTTTTCGCACTCCGTCGCTCGCTTTTCCTTTTTTCGTTCTTCGGCGCCTTCTTCGTCGGCTACTTCTTCTTCTACCTGCCGGGAAACCTCTTCGGACCGCGCTACTTCTCCGAGGTCATCATGCTCCTGCTCATACCCGCCGCCTACGGCATCGTCGAATCGGCGAGCCGCATCCCCCGGATGGCAAAAACACTCGTCGCGGCCTTCCCTATCTCCGGCGTCGTGTTAGTCTCAGCGTTCATCATGCCTGAACTCACCG
>CAYNMQ010000104.1:0-7060 GCA_964398245.1 uncultured Spirochaetales bacterium
TCTTTCGGGCAACACCTGAGAGGGACGAGTGAAGGGAAAAGGATCGGTCGGGCATTGGAACCCTTCAGAAGCTCTCCACGAACACTCGTGACAGCCGCGGGGATTCAGCCCCGTCGTCCAACGGCGATAGTGGCGGCCCACTACAGCGCTTCGGCACCGATGCCCCTCTGCGGGCTTCGCCGGGGAACCGCCCCTCGGCCCGCATACCTGCTCGGCGCTCCTCTCCTGAAAGCGAAAAGACCATAGCGGAGGAAAAGACCGCTGTCAACCTTTTGAAGGAAACGCTCTCGTTGCGACAGGCAAGTCTCTCGAAACACAGCGCTTTATCTCCTGCCGGAAAGTTTCAACATTTTGGCTTCTCTCCCCCTTTCCACACCGTCTCTGTAAATTTCTTGTGAAGAACTTCAAGGGCTTGCCCTGCCCATGACGATACGCGCGACATACCGTTCGCATCGGAGGTTCACGCGAGGCAAAAGAACGACCGGGGAAAACCGTTTTCACAAAAATGAAACGAAAAACGCTTTCGTCAATAATGTTGAAAGTCTGTTGAAAAAGTGGTTCTGTTCAGAAATTTTTTGATTCCTTGATGTCGTACCCGTAGTCGGGTTTCCAAAACTTGTCTTTTTTCTTCAGGTTGGAAACCGCCGCCTTTTCGGCCTCCTTTTGAGAACTCTTATGGAACCCGAACCCGTGGCTCCAGCGCGCCTCGCCCTTGTGCTCATAGGCGGCGAAGACGACGACATAGACACCATGATCCATCGCGGTGCTCGCCGGCGACGAGAATTTCACATTGCCGAGATTTTGTTCTTTTGCCTGTTCTTTCAGCTTCTTGATCGCCTCGGCGGCGGCGGCGCTCGCACTCGCCTTATCCTTCTGGAAGAAGGTCCAGGTAGAGCAGTTGCCTTCCTTGTCTATCGCTTCGGCGAAAGCGGCCCCGGCAAAGAGCGGCACGGTAAAAAGAAGCGATCCCACGACGAACAGCACACGCATCATGACTTTCCTCCCAAACAAGAAGTTATCCACCGACGATGGTGTCACGCTACGCTGTCAAAGTCAAGAGGCAGACGAGGTTTCTGATGACCGGTCTGCTGACGCGGTCGGCGCGAGATAGGCGAGGAGCCGCTCGACGGCGAATTCGAGCTCGCTGGCGGTCGTGTCGGCGCGGTGAAGGAGGTAGCGGTAGATGATGAGGCTCGGGATGGCCACCGAGAGACCCGCCGCGGTGGTGAGGAGCGCCTCCCAGATACCCGAGGCGAGGATGAGCGGGTTGCCCCCCATGTCGGAAAAGCGGGTGAATATCTTTATCATGCCGAGCACCGTTCCCAGAAGACCGAGGAGCGGCGAGACGGTCGCCATGACGCCGGGGACCGAAACAAAGCGGTAGAGCGATAGTCCCAGATGTTTCGCATGGATGCCGGTCATCCGGGCCGTGTCGAACACCTGTTCGTCGGAGAGCACCTTCCGGATGAGTTCCGACAGCAGATCGTCGCGCTTCTGCGCCTCGGCGAGCATCTCCTCGCGCCGCTGTTTCGCCGCAATGTGAAGGTAAAGTTCGAGGCTCGGCGCGATGCGTGACGAGCGGAGCGCCCACAACCGCTCGAAGAGCACCGCAACGCTGATGATCGAGCACGCAAGGATGGGGTACATGAGCACCCCGCCCTTTTCCATTATCTCCGCGAAGGTCATCGGATCTCCATTAGAAGAACACCAAAGGATGTTATAGAGAAGGCTTCACCTTTTGCAAGTTTCAGGAACAACGATCTGCTCTCCCCTCCCGCTTCTCCTGCATCCAGCGGACCAGCTTGACGAGCCGTCGGCGCGGAATGAAGCGGCCGATGAAGGCGAGCAGTCGGTTGTTGAAGCCGTGTACCGCCAGCACCTTTCCGACTTTCATGGCGCGGTAGCCGTAGGCGGCGACCTCTTCGGCGGTCGCGATGTGGCTCTTTTGGAAGATGCGTGAGTGGTTGAACTCGGCGCGCGCGGCGAACTGAGTGTGGACCGGCCCCGGACAGAGACAGGTCATCGTGACGCCGGTGCCGGTCAGTTCCTCGGCGACCGCCTCGGAGAACGAGGTGACGAAGGCTTTGGTGGCGTAGTAGACCGCCATGAGCGGCCCCGGCTGGAACCCGGCGAGCGAGGAAACCTGCAGGATGCGGCCGCTTCCGCGCGCGACCATCCCGGGGAGGAAGAGCCGCGTGAGCGTGACCAGCGCCGCGACATTCACCTGCACCATGTCGTCCATCTTCTGCGCGTCGGCCTCGTGGAAGAAGCCGTAGTGGCCGAAGCCGGCATTGTTGACGAGATACTCGACGACAAGACCGCGCCGATCCACCTCGTCGAAAAGCCGCCGCGCCGCGCCCGGCTCCGAAAGGTCGGCGGGGATCACCGTGACCGAAACGCCATACTTTTTGGTGACCTCATCCGCCGCCTTGGCGAGCGCCTTCTCGTCGCGCGCCGTGATGACGAGGTCTATCCCATCGGCGGCGAAGCAGTCGAGCAGTGCACGGCCGATGCCGCTCGACGCGCCGGTTATGAGCGCGACCTTGTTCATGTTGGCCTCCGTTAGCAGGTCGGAACCAGCATAGAGCGGCGGCGCGAAAAAGCAACGGAGGACCTTTGCGATTTCGGGAAAAGACGATACAATGAGAAGAACCGTCGGGGAGAACTATGATGAAACAAATGCTTTTCGCGATAGACGCATTGATGGCGGCGCTTGCTCTTATTGCCTGCGGTGAAAAGAAGGATACCGACACCGATGCCGATATCGTCACCGATGACGGTGATTCTCTTTTCGAAGATGCCGACATCCTGCCCGATGCCGACACGGCGCGCGTTTTCACCCAACGGCGCATCCTTGGCGAGGGAGGTTTCTTCGGCATCTCGGCATCGGCGGGAAACGACGACTATTTCGCCGTCGGCGCCCACTACGCCGACCTTACCGCCACCACCGGCGAGAATCCGTCGGGCAAAGTGTATATCTTCAAAAGGGGCACCGTGCCGTCGGTCGTGACCGACGCCGAAATGGTACTGACCCATCCCGACGAGCGGCCCGGTGCCGGGTTCGGCTACACCATCGGCGGCTACTGCGATCTCAACTGCGACGGGAAGACCGACTTCGCCGTTTCGGCCCACCTCGATTCGGTCGGTTCCACTCCCAACTGCGGGACCATCGCCATTTTCTTCGGCGGCGATGCTGACCCGGCCACGGCGGTCCTGTCGCTTCCCGACGGCGTTCGGCGGCAGTCCGATGTGATGGGGCAGTCGCTTGTCTGCTTCGATACCGACGGCGACGGTTGTGACGACCTCATCGCGGGGGGACAGAACGCCGGTCTGAACGACACCGGCCTCATCGCGGTGTGGAAAGGAGCGGCCGGTGGTCCGGCGGTTGAGCCGGCGCTCTACATGGAGGCGGAAGTGCTCCAGAATAAGCAATACCTCGGTGCGTCGCTCGCGGTCGGTGATGTTGACGGTGACGGAACACCCGACCTTGTGGCGGGCGGCTGGGGGCTCAAGAAGGATGCGGAGTCGGCCAACACCGGTGGTGTCTACCTCTATAAAACGGGTGACGACTGGTCGCAGGGGCCGTCGGCGACGCTCTTTCCCGACGGTACCGACGCGATCGGCTTCGGCAGTAAGGTGATCCTCTTCACCGTTGGCGGGACGACCTACCTCGCGGTGATGGCGCCCGACTATCACTCGACCGGCGGTCTGTTCGTCTACACCTTCACGGCAGGCGCCTTTGCGCTTGTCGCGACGCTCGTTCCGGCCGATAACGATCCGCTCGCCGCCGACCTTGCCGACATCGCGTTCGCGCCCGACTTCGGCGGGAAGGGCAAGGGGGCGCTCCTCGCGGGGCACAAGTATTACGGCGCCGATTCGACCGGAGCGGTGACCGCATTCCCGTTCCCGGAGGGGACGCCGGTGGTCATCACGGCCGAGCCGCCGGTGCCGGGCGACACCTTCGGCGCGATGGTGAAGGACATCGGCGACATCAACGGCGACGGGCTCTCCGACATCGTCGTGGGGACGCCGGAACATATCGAGGGAGATTTTGAGACCGGGACGCAGCCGGGCGGCATCGTCCTTTTGTACTAGGCACGATGTTGCTTTTGCCTTCTGCGACTGTTATGCTGTGACGAATTAAGACGAGGGGCGTCACAATGGAACTCATCAGTCAGCATGTGAAAGGCATCATGGAGGAGTGTAAGCGGCGCGCGCGTGCGGCGGGGCTTCGTTTCAGCGAAGAGACGCTCGAGTACATCGTCACCAACCGTGACCTGCTCGAACTTGCGCCGAAAGTGATGATACCGACGCTCTACGACTACTGGGTCCACGATGTCGAGGTGCTCAAGGAACAGGGTAAATACAAACTTTACCCGACCAACCCCTACGAAACGGTCATCAACTCGCGGCCCGCGATCTCGTTCTACAACGACAACAACCCCGATTGGCTCAATGTGATGATCTTCTACCATGTCCTCGCCCACATCGATGTCTTCCAGAACAACATCCTCTTCAAGCACACCTGGAACGACGACTTCGTCGGGCAGGCGCTCGCCGACAAGCGGCTCATCGCCTCGCTCCGGAGCGAGTACGGCCGCTGGGTGGACTATGTGATCGAGTTCGCGCGGAGCATAGACAACATCACCGGCTACTTCTCGGAGATGGCCGAACGCGAGTACGCCGGCATCCTCGACCCCTCCGACCGCGTGGCCTTCTACTTCGGCGAGTTCCTCCAAGAGATCGTCAAACTGCCGACGAGCGACTACTGCAAAGAGGTGGAGCGCTACAATCGCCTGCTCGACGAGAAGGGCGATAAAGCCGAAGAGGCGTTCTTCGCCGAGGTACGCGACCGCTACCCCGAGTTTCAGGCCAAGTGGGAGCGGCATCAGAAAAAGGAGCAGGAAAAGCCGCGGTTCCGCGATCTTTTGCAGTTCGTCCATGACCACTCGCCCTTCTTGCGCAAGGAGGAGAACCAGTGGATGCGGTCGGTGCTCCAGATCGTGCGCAACACGGCGCTCTACTTCCAGCCGCAGATCCGGACCAAGATACTCAACGAGGGGTGGGCGAGTTACTGGCATGAGGAACTCTTCCTGCGCGACGAGCGGATCATCGGCCACGAGTCGGACTACGCGAAGGTGAACGCCGGCGTCACGAGCATCAGCCGCGTCGGCCTCAACCCCTACGCGATCGGTCTGCGCCTCATCCGCTATGTCGAGGAACTCGCCGAGCGCGGCAGGATGTCGCGCCGCTTTCAGCAACTCACCGACGCCGTTGCCCGCGAGCAGTTCGATGAGAGAACGGGCAAAGGCAAAGAGGCGATCTTCACCCTGCGCACCTACTTCAGCGACTTCATGCTCATCAACACCTTCGTGGACCAAGAGTTCGTTGACCGGCACCAACTTTTCGTCGTCGGCAAACGGCTCGACGAGAAGCGCGGGGTCTGGCAGTACTACATCAAGTCACGCAAGGCGGAGGACTACAAACAGATGCTCCTCGACCACCTCTACCATCCGCCGGTCATCACCGTGGATGAATCGCGCACGAACGACGATTGTCTCGCCCTCGTTCATGCCTTCGAAGGAAAGCAACTCGTCAAGGAATTCATTTCCGATGTGCTCGTCGGCCTCGAGTTCCTCTGGGGCGGCGAAGTGACGCTCGACACGACCGAGATCGTCGTCAAGAAACCAGAGAACGAAGGCGAGAGCCCGTCGCGCGAACTGCGTCCTATCCGCTACCACTGCGCCGACCGCAAAGTGGTGCGGGAGACACTCTGAGCCTCACCCATAACTTGACACTCTTCCCCCCGCCTACTACAATCGCGCCTGCTTTTGCATGAGGAGAAGATGAATGGATTACAGTAGCACGCTCAATCTGCCGAAAACAGATTTTCCGATGAAGGCGAACCTGCCGGTAAAGGAGCAGGAAATCCTGAAGAAATGGGAGAAGTTGGCGATCTACCACAAGGTGCTCGAGAAAAACCGACCCCAGCCCAGTTTCGTCATGCACGACGGACCGCCCTACGCGAACGGCCACATTCATCAGGGAACGGTCCTCAACAAGATACTCAAGGACATCGTCGTCAAGTACAAAAACCTTCGGGGCTTTTATGCCACCTTCGTCCCCGGCTGGGACTGTCACGGGCTCCCGATAGAACTCAAGGCGGGCGAACGGATCGGCGCGAAGAAGAACCAGATGTCGCCTGCCGAATTCCGCCGCGCCTGCCGGGCCTATGCGCAGGAGTTCATTGACATTCAGCGGAACGAGTTCAAGCGGCTCGGCGTCTTCGCCGATTGGGAGAAGCCCTATATCACGATGTCGCACGAGTTCGAGTCGGTCATCGCGCATGAGTTCGCCAAGGTCATCGAGTCGGGAGCGCTCATCAAGGCGAAGAAGCCGGTCTACTGGTGTGCCTCCTGTGAAACGGCGCTCGCCGAGGCCGAGGTCGAGTACGAAGAGCACACCTCGCCCTCGATCTATGTGAAATTCCCGGTGCCGGAGGGACTCCCCGAACTGCCGGGGGAGAAGGTGAGTTTCGTCATCTGGACGACCACGCCGTGGACGCTCCCTGCGAACCTCGCGATCGCGCTCAACCCGCAGTTCACCTACGCGGCGGTGAAGGCGCGCGGCGAGGTCTTCATCGTCGCCGACGACCTCAAGAACCAGTTCCTCATGGCGATCGGCGAGAAGGGCGGCGAGACGCTGAAGACCTTCCCGGCGGAGCGCTTCGCCGGCATGAAAGCACGGCATCCGTTCATGAACCGCGATTCGGTCATCCTCTTCGGCGACCATGTCACCCTCGATGCGGGCACCGGCTGTGTCCACACCGCACCGGGTCACGGCGAGGAGGACTACGAGATCGGGATCAAGCATGGCCTCGAACCGTATGCGCCGGTCACCGCCGCCGGGCGGTTCACCGAAGAGATACCCCACTGGGCGGGGCTCACGGTCACCGAGGCGAATCCCCGTATCGTCGCGTTCCTCGCCGAGAAGGGATTCCTCCTCAACAAACCGGGAGAAACGGTCGCCCATAGTTACCCGCACTGCTGGCGCTGTCATT
>CAYNMQ010000105.1:0-5653 GCA_964398245.1 uncultured Spirochaetales bacterium
GACCGAAGACGATCTTCCACTCGTAGCCGGTCTGGAAGGGGGCCTCATCGGGACACACCGTGAAGGATTCGTCGCTTATCTGGATGAAGATGTGCATCGCCTTCTCGCGGAAACAGGCGCCGCCCACCGTGCCGAGCTGTCCCGTGCAGTCCATTTGGGGATAGTTCACGATGACATCGGGGTTGGGGAGCGCCCCCCACGCGCCGGGGCCACACTGGCCGTTCAATGGGTTGCACCCCTGTGCGGTGACCTGCATCGGGGCGCCGGGCGCGGCGTAGACGAGCGCCGCCGTCGGCAGTTCGGTGCCGCTGCATTCGCCGACATTGGCGACGGCCTGTTTGACGGCCTCCGCGTCCATCGTTATCGCCTGACGGAGCACATAGACCGGGTCCCACGCGTAGGTGACGAGACCGAAGGCGACATTGTCGAGCTGCTCCCGTATCGGGTCTATGATCTCGGTCTGGATCCCCTTCTTGAGGTTGTCGGTCTCATCCATCATCGAGCCGGAATTGTCGAGTACGATGAGCACATCGGCGGCGTCTATGTTGGTGCTGAATGAGAGCGTTCTCTGCGCCGGCTCTTTCGCCATGTAGGGAAGGACGACATAGAACATTCCGTCAGGAACCTTCTTGGTGGGGTCGGTCGCCTGCTCGCCCGGATCGGAACCGTTCTCCTCGGCATAGACGATCTCGGCGAGGTCGTCGGTCCCGTCGCCGTCGGTGTCCTTCTTGGTCGGGTCGGTCCCGTAGTTCGCCTCTTGGGCGTCGGGAAGGCCGTCGTTGTCGCTGTCTTTGTCGAGGAAGTCGGGGATGCCGTCCTCGTCGCTGTCCTGCGGGCTCGTCGGGTTCTCGCCCGCCTCAAGGCTGTCGAGGAATCCGTCACCGTCGCTGTCGTGGTCGAGGTAGTTCGGGAATCCGTCGCCATCCTTGTCGCCGCACCCTTCGAGGTGGTTCGGAATGCCGTCGTCGTCGTCGTCGCCGTTCGGGTCGTTCCAGTCGCAGTCTTGAACGATGTCGGCGTCGGCGCCGGACGAACCGTCGGTTCCTTCGTCCGTGTTCTGGAGGTCGCCGGTCTCGTCGTCACCGGTCGCCGTTTCGTCGCCCGAAGGTCCCTCTTCCTCCTTCGGCGCGCAACCGCCGAAAAGAAGAACGCAGAAAAGAAGGCAGAGAACACTGCCGTAAGCAACGGATCGTCTCATGGTATCCTCCTCCCTGATGGCGATATGACGCGTCGTTCCTTTACTGCATATCGGACGCCGGCACGACGACCGTCACGAGGCGCGATGAGAGGTAGGCGCCGTTGCCGAGCACCGTCACGAGCGCCTGATAGGTCACCGGATAGGGGTTGGGGTTGGGGCAGAAGTCGTTGTAGAAGCGGACATCGAACCAGACAATCGTTCCCTGTTTGACCGAGTAGAAGGTCGTCTCGTCCTGACTGCTCACGCCGTCGGCCGGTTCCGCCTTGACCGTCTTGGAGGACTTCACGAATTCCTTCGCCGAATGGCCGTTGCACTGCTCGTCCGACATACTGCCGGTCGTCACATCCATGTCGATGTAGGTGGTGAGGTCCTTGACCGCGTTGGCGATCTGATCGGAAAGACCGCTGCCGTTTGAGTTCTGAGTATGGTAGTAGAACATGTCGCCGTTCTTGTCGAGCGAGCCGGTCTGCTCGGCGATCTTCTGGTAACCCTCCTGTGGCTCGTGGGTCATGTTCCCGTTGTCATCGAAGCCGGTGTCGATGCCGATGAGTTTTGCGCCGATGCCGTTCATCGCGGCGATCGCCTCGGGAATGTTTATAGGATCGCCGAGTTCCCACTGACAGGAATCCCAGCCTTGCGCCACCTTGGGGCACTCCTTGACCGCCTCGTCGGTGACGATGACGAAGATGGGCATCGACTTCGGGCGGAAGCAGGCGCCGCCGATGCTTCCCAACTGGCCGGTGCAGTTGACCTTCTGGTATTCCCACACCGAGTCGGCGATTATCGTCTGATTGCACCCGCCGAAGCCGGGAACGCAGGCGCCGACGCGGCCGTGGAACTCGGCGCCGGTCGCGAGCATGAATATCGCCGGCGGCAGGTACTCGTCGTCGCCGTTCGCGTCGCCGATGTTGAGCACCGATTGTCCCACCTTGTTGGCGTCGAGCGTCATATACTCGATCAGTGCGTAGGGCGGGTTGGGCGTCCAGAGGAAGGTGGCGAGCCCGAACGCGGTGCTGATGGTGAGCTCCGTGTGGATCTTGTCGATGACCTTGGTCTTGAGCTCCGATTTGATGTTGTTTATCTCGTCCTGCATCGAACCGGAACGGTCGACGAGAAGCGCGACATCCACCGCCTCGATGATGGTCGAGAACTCGAGCGTCCGCTGAACATCCTCCTGCGAGTTGTAGGGAAGGACGACATAGAAGATGCCGTCGGGTATCTTCTTGTTGGGGTCGAGCGGATCGGCGCCGCCGGGATTGTTCTGTTCATAGACGATCTCGGCGAGGTCGTCGGAACCGTCACCGTCGGTATCCTTCTTGGTCGGGTCGGTGCCGAGCGCTTCCTCGTCCTTGTCCGCGAGGCCGTCGTTGTCGCTGTCTTTATCAAGGAAATCGGGAATGTCGTCCTTGTCGCTGTTGCGGCACGGCTGTTCGGGACACTCCTCCTTGTCGAGAATGTTGTCGCCGTCGGAGTCCATATCGAGGTAGTTCGGGAAGCCGTCGCCGTCCTTGTCGCCGCACCCCTCGACCTCGTTCGGTATCCCGTCCTCGTCGTCGTCGCCCGTCGGCGAGGTCCAGTCGCATCCGGTACCGGTATCGGTATCGGGGATCTCGTCGCTTCCCTCGGTTATCGTCCCGTCGGAGGTGTCGTCGGGGTTCGTTCCCTCGGTCGTTTCGTCGGGCTGAGGCTCGTTGTCAACGATGGGCTTCTCCTGACAGACGGCGCCGCTTGCCTCTTCGACGCAGATCTTTCCGTCCGCCGCGCAGTCGGTCGTCACGGCCCACTTGTTGTCAGTGCACACCACGATCTTGTCTCCCGAGCAGGCCGAGTCGGTCCCGGTGCAGTCGCCGCCCACCTGCTCGTCCTCGACGCAGGCGCCGTTCTTGCAGACCTTCTGTTCCGTGCTGCAATCCTTGTCGAGCGCGAGTGCCCCGTTCTCGCATTTGAGCACCCGGGTCGCATCCCACGAGCAGATGAGGCCGTCGCCCGCGCACGGCTCGCCGTCATCGGCGATCGGCTCGTCGCTCTTGGGGGTGCAGGCGCCGACGAAGATAAGCAGTGCCGCGCCGAGAAGAAGATACGAACGGTTCATGATTGCCTCCGTTGCCATGTTCTATGCCTTACCAGCCAGTATAGTTACGCTCTCCGGCCGTTCTTATTGCCGCGCCGCCTGTCAATACGGGCATTTCGGGTTGTCTCCCGCCGCACAGCCGATGTCCTGATTGGCCTTGTCTATGCAGGCCTGGCTCTCGAACCCGCACTTGGTCGGATTGCCCTGCTGATCGGTCTCGCAGCAGCTGGTGATGAACTGGCGCCACGCCTTGTAGTTCGGTTTGCCCTCGCTCGAGCCCACCGACATGCAGGTGTCCACGCAGTCATAGTCGGTGGTCGCCTGCCCGCCGCACTCCTGCTCGACGCAGTTGTACACCTCTTGGCAGGAACAGAAACCGTAACACCAGATCGTGCTCCAGCGGGTACAGTTGGTGTTGCAGGTGGCGTCGGCGGTTCCCGCCTCGTACTTGTTGGGGTCGACCAGCCCGCAGTCCTTCTTGTCGCCCTTCTCGCAGAGCTCATACTGATCGATGACTCCGTCGCCGCAGGTCGCGTGGGTCTTGCAGGCGTCGGTCTGGAACTCGCATTTCTCGGCGTAACAACCGTTGTCGGTGTTGGCGCACTCTTCCTCGTAGCAGGTGAGCATCGTGTCGAGCCGCGTCATGGCGTCGGCGTAACTCTTCGCCGTGCAGGCGTCCTGACAGGCGGTGTCGGAGCCGCACTCTTCGATGCACAGGTACACTTCATAGCAGGTGAGCGCGTCCTTCGGAATGCACATGTAGGTGTCGTACCCGGTGCAGACCGAATTGCAGATCGCCTCCTTGCCCGCGCGGTACTTCTCGGGGTCTATCTCGCCGCAGTCCTTCGTCTGGTTCTTTTCGCACATTTCACCTTCGTCCACCGTACCGTTGCCGCATTTCTCGGTCGGGAAACAGTTGTAGTAGTCGGTCGGACAGGTCTCCTCGGTGCATTCCTTGATGTCGGCACCGCTCGCGCAATTCTGCTCGAAGCAGTTCATGAGCGCCTCGTAGCGCTCCTTGCCGGTCGCGGAGCCTCCCGCGATGCACTCCTCCTTGCACGACTCGTCGCCGCAGGCGGTGACACAGTCGAAGATCTGGGAACAGGTGTCGTTGCCGACCGCGGAACAGGGGGCGATGTCGAACTGCCGGCAGTTGTCGGCGCAGGTGGCGTAGGTCCCTTCGGCGTAGATGGGGTTTATCTCGTTGCACGCCTTCGTGTCGCCGATCTCGCAGACTTCGTAGTACTCCTTCTCGACCACCCCGTTGCCGCAGCGGTCGCCGGGATCGCGCTCGACGCACTTGGAGAGGTCGTAGCCCGCGCAGTCGGCGAGACAGGTGGTGAGGCCGATGTGGTACCTACCGAGCGTCTCGCACCCGACGCTCCCGCCGTCGCACACCTCGCTCCCGTTCTTCACGCCGTCGCCGCACGAGCCGGTCGCCACGGCATCGCTGTCGCTTCCCGAGCCGGTGTCTATGACGCCGCTGGAGTCTTTCTTGCAGGAACCTATGAATGCGCCGGTGAGCAAAAGAATGGCGAAAGCGCCGATCGCCTTGCGTGTCATGGGATATGCCTCCTTTGGAAAGATGATGTCTTGTCCTTCCTCAACCGCCTTTCAGTCTATCCGGTCGCCGGGTGAAGTCAAGCGGGAAAACACTCTGTTTTTTTCAGAACCCGCGGTCACGGTTGTAGGTGACGAGTTCGTCGAATATCCTTTTGATTTCGGGAGATACGGCGAATCTCTCAATAAGGTTTCGCGCCTCCGCCTCAATGACGGCGGCGCGGGCGCGCACCTCGGCGAGGGCGCCGCTCTTTGCTGCGAGGTCGCGCACGAAGGCGATGTCGGCGGCGGTTATCCCGGCGTTGCCGAGGGTGCGCAGGAGCCGGTCGCGGTCAGCGCCGGCGGCCCGTTCGAGCATGAGCGAGAACAGCAGCGTCTTCTTCCCTTCGCGGATGTCCGAGCCGGTCGGCTTGCCGATGTCGGCCTCCTCGCCGAAGAGCCCCAGTTCGTCGTCCTTTATCTGGAAGAGAGTTCCTATCCGCTCTCCGGTCGCGTCGAGCCGCTCGCACAGGTCACGGCTTCCCTCCGCGGCGACGGCGCCGAGGATGAGCGGCATCGAGAAGGTGTAGCGCGCCGTCTTGTAGCGATAGACCGTCAGGATGTCGGCGACCGCCGCCGGTTCACGCCGCGCGCCGAGCGCGACATCGTCCATCTGGCCGAGGCCGACGAGGAGGCACTCGTGGAAGAAGGTGCGCCGCACCGCGGCGTGGCGCGGCTCGGGAAGCGCGGCACGGGCGAGCGACTCGCCGGCGAGGAAGAAGGCGACATCGCCGGCGCAGCCGGCGCCCGCCTCGCCGGCGTGGTGCGGATCGGCGCCCCTCTCC
>CAYNMQ010000105.1:5663-7035 GCA_964398245.1 uncultured Spirochaetales bacterium
CCCGAGGCTCAGATTCAGGTTCGCGCCGGCAAGTTGGGCGCGGTAGCGCCGGGGGAAGGCGGGATGCCCGCGGCGGAAGTCGTCGCGGTCCATCACATCGTCGTGGATGAGGAGTCCCGCGTGGAGCAGTTCCATCGCGCCGGCGACCGGCAGTACCGCCGCATCGTCACCGCCGCCGGCGGCGCGCCAGCCGAGGATCGTCATCGCGGCGCGGATCATCTTTCCGCGGGCGCAGAACTCGCCGATCTCTCGCAGGGTGGCGGCGTGGCGCTCCCCGACGGTGGCGAGTTCACGGGCCTTTTCGGAAAGGAAGGCGTCAAGATAGCGCTGCGTTCGCTCCTTTGCCGCGGCGAGGAACTGCTTCATGACTTATCTCCGGCATTCAGAAAATGCTTGAGGATGGCGAAGAGGATGCGGGCGCGCGACGGCTTGACCTTGCGGCGATAGACGACGAACGGGTCGCGCCGTATCGTCTCGGCGGTCCAGCGGTACATGTCGGACGCCGTCGCCACCGGGATGCGGTAGCGGCGCGGCAGGAACGAAAATCCGCGCTCGGCGTCCTTTTGCCACGACTGCTGGCGGTCGAGTTCCTCGCCGATGAACTTGCGGAACGCCTCGGGTTTCTTGGCCGCCTCGTCGGGAAGAAGCGAGGTGAGCGGCGAATCGCGGAGCGGCAGGTAGCGGCGCCCCAGCCCGTTGTCCTCGGCGATGTCGCGGATGAAGTTGATGTACTGCATCGATCTGCCGAGCATCCGCGCCGGGTGAGTCGCCTCTCGGGGCAGGTCCATAATGCGCGTGAGGTAGAGCCCGATGACCTCCGCCGAGCCGTAGACATACTCGAGCGTTTCTTGCAGAGAATTGTACTCCTTCTTGCGCAGGTCGAGTTCCATCGAGTTGAAGAAGGCCTCGGTCCACTCCTTCTTGAAACCGCGGCGTTCCGAGAGCGCGACGAAGTCGTCAATGATGGGGTCCCCGGAGGGTATCCCCGCGGTGGCGTGGTCCCACAGGCGGCGCATCTCGTAGAACTCGTCGCTCTTCTGCGGCGTGCTGTCCACGAGGTCGTCCACGACGCGCAGGAAGGCGTAGAGCGTGAAGACATCGTCCCGCACCTCGGGCGGGAAGAAGAGTGAACTCGTGAAGTAGGTCTTGCTTCCCCTGAAGAAGATGCGTCCCTTCGCGGCGGCGTTCTCCATCGAGCGGCTCCGTATGCCTTCGAAATATGTTTGCAGTATAGCAGAACATTCCACGATTGCAAAAAATGGGACCACTCCCAGATTTTGAGAAGAGGGACAGTATGCGTCACGGTGGGGGGGGGGTTGAATAAGGAAAGATTTTTTGAAAACCAAAGTGCGATGGGGTAGGATAGGTCAGC
>CAYNMQ010000106.1:0-7008 GCA_964398245.1 uncultured Spirochaetales bacterium
CCCTTGCCGAGGAAGTTCTTCTTCTCCGCCTCGTCGATCGCCCGCTGAAGCGTCTCTATCGATCTGCGGTATTCGCCGCGGACATAGATGAAGCCCTTGGTCGCGCCAATCGCATAGGCGCCGATGATGATACCTTCGATCACCTGATGCGGATCACCTTCCATTAGGAGACGGTCCTTCACGGTGCCCGGTTCGCCCTCGTCGGCGTTGCAGATGATGTATTTCTGGTCGGCCTTCGCGCCGGCAGTGAAACCCCACTTCTTGCCGGCCGGGAAGAAGGCGCCGCCGCGGCCGAGAAGGTTGGTGTCGGCCACCTCTTCGATGACCTTCTTCGGCTCCATCGCAAGAGCCTTTTTGAGCCCCTCATAACCGCCCGCCTTGATATAGGCGTCAATGCTGAGCGGATCGATCTTGCCGACATTCTTGAGGAGCACGAGGTCCTTGTCGGCGGAGAGTATCTTCGCGTTGTAGTTCATTACGGTCCCCCTTACTTGTACTTTTTCAGGATCTCGCCAAGACGCTCGGGCGTCACATTGGCGTAGGTCTCTTCGTCGATCATTATCGCCGGCGCCGCGGTGCAGGTGCCGAGGCAGGCGGTCTCTTCCAAAGTGAAGCGGCCGTCCTCGGTCGTCTCGCCGACCTCGATGTCCAGCTCCTTCATGAGCATCTCGGCGGTCGCCCAGCCGCCGTTGAACTTGCAGGGGCCGTCCTTGCAGACGCGGATGATGTGGCGCCCCTTCGGTTCGGTCGAGAGCATCGTGTAGAACGATACGAAGCCGTAGAGCCGGTTCAGTGGAATGCCGGTCGCGATGGCGATCTCCTTCATCGCCTCGCCGGGAAGGTGATTGCCGCACTCCTTCTGGATCTTGCGCATCACCGCCATCAAGTTGCCTTTCTCGGGAGCGTACTCCCGCAGGATCTCCCGGATCCTTGTGTTGTCGGAACTCATGTATACCTCCTATTTGAAACAAAAGCTTCCGCAGGCTCACTATAGCGACCGGAAAAGCCGTTTTCAATTTTTTTCGGCTTTTTCGGAGGCAACGATAACCTTTTGTTTATTCAGGGGATTTTGTTACCCGCGCGACCGCTCTATCTCTTTTCTCCCAGCGCAGCGATGCGGTCGCGGTATTCGGCGCGCGGCGCCGTCTTGAAGAGCGCTTGGTAAAGTTCCAGCGCAGCGGCGTGGTGACCTGCATCGCCGGTGAGTTCGAAGAGGTGATAGGTGACCGCCGCTTTCTGATCCTGACTTGTGCATTCGGCAAGCATCTGATGAAGCGCCACGACCGCGGCGGCGGCATCGCGCTGGGCAGTGATGCGCTCCCGAAGAAGGCGCGCTTTGAAGTTGAAGTCCTTGCGCCCTACCGCCTCGCTCAAGGAGACCGCTTCGGCGACCAATGGTTCCGCTTCGGCGACACGACCGGTCTCGAAGAGCATCTCGGCCTTCTCGAAATAGAATTCGCACAGCAGGTTCTTCAAAGACAGGTCGGTCGCGATCTTGATCGCGCGGTCATAGTATTTTTCGGCGTCATCGTATTGTTTGAGACGCTTACCTACATTTCCGAGCATATTGTTCGCCATCGCGATGTGCCGCGAACTGCCGAGTTCGGCGGCGATGTCGCGCTGCTGCTTGAACGAGCGGGCCGCCTCCTCGTAGTTGCCCATCCACAGAAGCAGTTCGCCCATGTTGTTGTGCGTGTAGGCGATGTAGAACTTCGAGCCGAACTTCTGGTAGACCTCGAGGCTTTCGCGGTAATAGCGCAGGGCGTTGTCGAAGTCGTTGAGATAGGAACACGAGAGCCCGAGGTTGAGTTTCGCGACGGCGATATCGAGCTCCGCGCCCAGTTCGCCGGCAAGGGCGAGCCCCTGCGTGTAGTACTCCTGCGCCTGCCGGTAATCGGCGCGGTAGTAGGCGACGCCGCCGAGATAGCGATAGGAGACCATGATGTTCGCGCGATCGTCCTGCTCCTTGGCGATGGCGAGCCGTCGGTTGAAGAATTCGATGGCCTTGTCGAGCTCGCCGCGGTAATAATGGATGAGCCCGAAATAACCGAGCACCGTGAGTTCGCCCTTCTTGTCGCCAAGGCGGTGATAGGCGTCGAGCGCGCGGTCGAGCAGTTCGCGCGATTCGTCGTAGCGCCCCTTCTCAAGAAGGAGATAGCCGAGTTCCCGCTCGTTGTCGGCGGTTCGTGGCACATCCTTAAGCGCCTCGGCTGCTCCGAGCGCGGCGCGGAACGACTCCTCCGCCTCCTTCCACTTGCCAATGAGCTTGTAGACACCGCCCAGTTTGTGACGGATGTCTATCTGTGCCGTCGGCTCGTCCACATAGGAAAGCAGCGTGCTGTAGAACCGTATCGCGTCCTCGTTCTGGTAGTGCGCCTGCGCATAGTCGGCCGCACGACCGAGATAGTGGCGCGCCTTGTCGCGCTCCTCGGCCCGCTCGTAGTGGAACGCCATCTCGGAGGCGTATTTGTCGTCAGTCCCATAGGTGCGCTCCATCGCCTCGGCGACCGCGCGGTGGAGCGCCTTGAGTCGGCTGCGCAGCTGCATGTCGTAGGCCGCCTCGCGGAGAAGAAGGTTGCGGAACGAGTAAAACAGTTCGGAAAGCGGCAGCCAGATGCGCTCCTCGTTCCCCTCGGAGAGGAGCGCCGGGACATCGTATCCGTGCATGATCTCGGCGAAGATGGAGACATCTATCTCCCGGCCGAGGACCGAAGCCGAGAAGACCCCTTCCTTGAGCCGCTGCGAAAGACGGTCTATCCGGCTGATGAGGAGCGCATTGACCCCCTGCGGAATATCCACATTGCCGCCAAGGGCGCCATAACGGCCGTCACGCTGTTCGAGCAGGTTGTTGGTCTTGAGGTAGTAGCAGATCTGCTCGACAAAGAACGGATTCCCCTCGCTGCGACGCATGATGAGGTCGCGTAACTCCCCGCCGACCGGGCCGCCAAGCAGTTGTTCCGTGAGAAGCGCCGCATCAGGAGCCTGCAGGCGGTCGAGCGCTATCTCGGTGAGCGGCACCGCGGCGTCGAGGTCGAGCGACGGTTTGGCACCGTCGTCGCCGTAACGGCCGAGCACCACGAGGGCGAACGGGAAACGGTCGGTCTGGCGGAAGAGAACCTTGAGTATCTCGCGCGAGTCGTTGTCCAGCCACTGGATGTCGTCCAGAGCGACGATGAGCGGCTGCGCGAGCGACAGCGCCTTCACGAACTCCTTGACGGCATAGAGCGTGTTCTCGAACCGGCTCTTCGCGTCGAGTTTCTCGTAGAGGCTGTCCTTCCACTCGATACCGACGAGCGCCGCGAGGAACGACTTGGTACGGGTAAGCTCCTCGGTGACCTCCTGCACGGTGCGCGCGTCAGCACAGGCGCCGATTCCGGCGACGACCGACTCCCATCGCTTCTCGAAACGACGCCGCTTCTCGGCCGGATCATCGGTGTCGAGTTGGTCGAAAAAGCGCTCGAAGAAGGTCGTAAAAGGATTCATCGACTTGCGCAGGATCGAGTCGGCGGTAAGCGAAACGAGCTGCATCTCGCCCGCGAGTTGCTTTTTCACCTCGGCGAGCAGGCGCGTCTTGCCGACGCCGGCATCACCCCACAGGGCGATCACGCCGGCGTTCCTTCCCGCGCGGAGCGGTTCCAGCGCGGCGATCATACGCTTCAGCTCGGCTTCGCGCCCCACCATCGGTTGGTCGAACGAAAGCTCCTCGCCGCGGACCTTCTGGCCGCGCAGGGAGAACACCTTTATCTTCTCGGTCTTTCCCTTGAACTGCTGTTCGCCCACGAAGGCGATGTCGTACTGCTCCTCGACCTGACGCGCGACCGCCTCGGAAAGCCAGATCTCGCCCCACTGAGCCCGCATCATGAAACGGGCGGCGAGGTTGACCCGATCGCCGAGCACGGTGTAGGTCGCCCGACGGTCGCTCCCGACGAAGCCGGCGTAGACCTGGCCCTGAGTGACGCCGCAGCGGAACGGGGTTTCCACGCGGTCCTTGAGCGCGAGGATGAAGCTCACGGCGCGATGCACATTGTTCTCGTAGCTCACCGGCGCGCCGAAGAGGATGAGCATGTTCCCGCCTTTGTCGCCGAAGTCGACGAGGTTGAAGTAGCCGCCGAAGGCGTCGGTCGTCTCGAGGACAGCGGCGGTGAAACGGTCGAGCCCTTCGAAGCTCGCGGGCGGGTCGAACGATATGAAGACCGGCACGATATCGCGGAATTCTCCCGAGAGGGTCTGTTCGTAAAGGTGCTCCGGGTAGAACAGCTTTCCCACCTCCCGGGAAAGGCTTCCTGTTTCCTCGGCGACAGCAGGGACATCTCCCCGGAACGAGACGCGCCAGAATCGTTCTTCTCCCAACGGGGAGCTGTCCAGCGGGATATGCCCGGCGATACCCATCGCCATCTCGTCCATCACGATGTCACCGGCGCAGGCGTGATGTTCCGCGGCGGCGCATCCGTCTATCGCAGGTCCCCGGAAAAAGAAGGCACGGTGATAGTCGGTCCCCGGGATCCCCCACTCGACCTCCCCGTAGGAAATGCCGATCTTGGCGCTCACGGCGAAAGAGCCGTACGGCGTCTCATGAGACGGTCGTGAACGGAAGATACGCTGTATCTCGGAGGAGGCGGCGAGGGGACAGACGAGATCGTTCCCGGGGAAGATCGCCGTGAAGGCGTCGCCGGCGAACCCGGTGATGAACCCGCCACACCGATAGACCGCCTCGATGACCGGGCTGAAGGTGTTGTTGAGGATGTCTCCGATATATTCGGCGCCCACCTTCCCTTGTTGCATGAGCTTCTCGGTCATCGAAGTAAAGCCGGAGACATCAACGAACATAGCGACGGCATCGAGCCTGCCGTAACGCAGGCCGCTACGATAGTGCCGCTCTATGAACAGCGGGTAGAGAGGACGCATGAAGACCGCCACCCTTTCCAATCAAACACCGAAGAGGAGCCTACGCAATTCAGAACGGAAATGCAAGTTTAGAACAGGTGAGAACTATGAAGAATTCCTAGCAGTCGCGTTCGTTACAGGATCCGTCGCCTGACAGGTCCTCGGTCTCCTTGTCGCAGACGCCATTCTTGTTGAGATCCCAGCACTCGAAAGTGGTCGGACCACCGGATGCCTCGGCGCTCCATTTGAAGTTGTCGATGAGCACCAGTGAGTCGAACGAGGTGTCAGAGGTATCCCAAATGACGAAACGCAGAGTGATCGTTTCTCCCGGGACCACCGGCGCCGTGGTCGCCAGCCACTTGGTCGCGCCGGCGTTAGAGGCGCTGTATCCGGTACCGGAGAGCGCCGCCGTTCCGTCGGGACAGGCATAGCCGGTCTTGGGCGTGCAAACGGTGAAGAAGTTGGTGCTGTTGACGCTGATGTAACTCCCGTTCGAATCGAACGCGATGTTCTTGTCAGCGGGGATCGGCTGTTGTCCTGCGCCCGGTGTCCACGAAGTGTCAAGGAGCGCGACGAAGAAGTCGTTGTACTCCTTACAAGTATACTGCCAGTATTCCTGCGAGAAGAAACGGAAATTGAACGAGAATGAGTGGGCGTTGGTCGGCACCTTGAGTTGTACCGTAAGCATCACCGAATCGTTGGCCTTATTCTGCCCGGTACTCGCCGGACACCATGGACTCGTCTGCGGCAGAATGCCACCGTACGGCGCCGTGAAATCGGCCGGCGGCTGACCGAAGTCGTAGCGGTAGGTGACCGTCGTCGTCGGATCGGGATCGTTGTGGTTGTCGCGCGCCCGACCGCTCGATAGCGCCGCCATCGTCGTTCCTTCGATCGCCTCGTTCGACGGGTCGGTGCCGAACTGCGCCATGACCGCCGTCTGAATGTCAACCGCCGAGGAGCCTTGTGAAATCAGGCCACCCGAGCAGGTCGTGTAGTCGCTGCAGAGGATCGATTGACCGTCGGCACGAGAGAGCATCGGCGTTCCTACGATACCCCATGATCCGCTCTGCGCTGTCTTGCAGAGGCCGATGGCGGCAAGGAGATCTGCGGGAGTAATGCCCGAGAACTTTTGGACAGAGTTACACGATTGATTTTCGTCGATCTGACCATTGCAGTCATTGTCTATACCATCGCCAGCAACTTCAACTGCTCCGGGGTTCACCACTGCCGGATTCTGGCACTGCGCGGTATTATCGCAACAATCGTTGTGACACACCCCCCATCCGTCGCCATCGGCATCGGCACCGTCGTCGACTCCGCCGGCACAATCGTCGTTCTTTCCGTTGCTACAGAGCGCCCCCGTTTCGGCTACCGGCAAGACTTGGCCATTGCATGTTCCCCAACTGTTGCCATACTGAGAGCAGACCTTGATCCCTGCCTTACACTCCCCCACTCCCTCGGTGCCGGCCGGGCCGGTATAACAAGAGACCTCTTCATACGGAAGGCACTCACATCCGTCAGCGCCTTCGCTATAGCCATTATTCACAAAGCCGTCACAGTTATTGTCTATCACATCGGTGCACACATCGGGCTGGGGAAGGACCTCACCATAGCAGTTGCTCCACACGGTGCCGTCAGGGGAACATTTCTTCTTCCCCGCCTTGCAGGGACCAACATTTTCGGTTCCTTCCGGCCCGTTGTAGGGACAGGGCACCTCTTCGTTCGGTGTACAAATGAGCTCGGTGGAATCGCTGTCGGGCCACTCGATATCGACCGGCTCTTCGGTATCATTCTGCCCTTCATCGGGCATGGTCTCATCGGTCGACTCGTCGACATCCGGAACCGTGTCAGTAACGAGATCCTTGTCGCCGATATTATCCTCGTCGTTCGGCTCACTATCGCTCCCCTCTTCGTCGGGAACAACCGGATGGTCCTCGTTCGCCTGTGTATCGTTTCCGAGGTCGGGAAGCCCCTGATCGGTCATTACATCGGCATCACTGCCGTTCCAGTCGAAGTCAGTACCGCCAACATCATCAGTTTCCGCCGATTTTTTGCCCTCACACCCGGCAGACGCGAAAAAAAGCACGGAACAAACAAGCAACCACCGGATCGCCATCTTATCGT
>CAYNMQ010000107.1:0-6991 GCA_964398245.1 uncultured Spirochaetales bacterium
GTCTTTGAATGTGTAGGTTCCCCGGCCTTCTATCTTGCCGTCCACGAAGGAGCCCTCGTACTTTTCGCCGGTCGCCGCATAGGTCATGATGCCGTAGCCGTGCTTGCGATCGGCGACCCACTCGCCTTCGTAACGGTCGCCGTTCGCATAGGAGAAAACACCGCGTCCGTGTCGCTTGCCGTTCTCGAATTCACCGGTGTACTGAGTCTCGTCGTGGTAACGGAAGGTCCCTTTGCCGTGGATGACATCGTTGAAGAATTCGCCTTCGTAAACATTGCCGTTCTTGAACTTCATCGTGCCGAAACCCTGCCGCTTGTCGTCCACGAACCGTCCGGTATAGACATCGCCGTTGGGAAAGGCGAGCGTCCCGTCGCCGTTGAAGCGGTTGCTCCGGAACTCTCCTTCGTACACCTTTCCGTCTTTGAAGAAGTATTTGCCGCGCCCTTCCATGAGACCGTCCTTCGTCTCGCCGACATACTTGTCGCCGTTCTTGAAGGTGAATGACTCATCGGTGAAGATCTATTCTTCCTCGGTGTCCTCTACTGCATTGCGGGGTCGCTGAACGAAATCGTCGTCTCCTGTGGGCGTCGAGGCGCACGAAAGGGAAAAGAGAGCGATCGCCGCGAAGAATAATCGGGCTTTCTGCATGAAAAACCTCCGGATGACTGACGAGCGTAAAAAACATATCCATCTCGTCCTTCATTGTCAAAATCTTCTTGCTTCGCTTAGCGATTGCCTTATACTGGTGCCGTTGCTCGAGAACGAGGAGGTCACCATGTACAAATGGTATGGTTTTGTATTCGCGGCGCTTCTGTTCGTTGTGTTGGCGGGTTGCGTTTCTTCCGACGATGAGCCGCTTGCCGAGGTGGGCGAAGCGTGCGCTGGCGACGGCGCCATCTGTTCGTGGGATCAGACCCGCGTCCTCCGGTGCGAGGGAGGGATACTCAAACTAGAAAAGAATTGTGCCGACGAAAACAAAACCTGTAAAGATGGTCAGTGTGCTGCCGACGAGCAGATCGGGGATCCCTGCACCGGATCCGGTTCGGCCTGTGCGGGGCAGGTCCTTGTCGTCTGTACCGACGGTAAATGGACTGCTTCGGTTGATTGTGCTGCTGAGAACAAGGTTTGCCTCGAAGAGGCGAGCGGCGCGGTGTGTCAGGAGAAACCGGTGGCGGACAACGAGCCACAGCCCGACGAGAGCGGCGATGTTGCCTCTGAAACGGCCGCAGAAGGAACCGAAACGGTTCCCGACACCGATCAGCAGGGGGGCGAGTGCGCCCCCGGCGACACCGCCGAGTGCTACCACGGTCCGAGCGGCACGAAGGGAGTCGGCCCGTGTAAGGCTGGTATTGCAGTGTGTGCCGAGAGCGGCTACTGGGGACCGTGCGACGGGGAGGTCCTTCCCAAACCGGAGATCTGTGGTAACGGCATAGACGAGGACTGCAACGGAGCGGACGGCACGCTTGAGACGGTCGTTGATTATGATGGTGACGGTTTTACCTACTGCACCGGCGACTGTTGCGAATTCACGACCGAGTGCCCCGTGCCGAAGGCGGTCAATCCCGAGGCGGCCGAGATAAAGGGAAATGCAGTGGATGACGACTGCAATGGCAAGGTGGACGATCCGATGAGTTGCGACAATGGTCTTATGGTGAGCGCCGATCCGGCATCAAGCGCCGTTGCGCTCGCCAAGGCGGCCGGCATGTGCGAGCCGTGGCTTCTGTCGGCGGAACTGACGCTTGCCGGCACGCCGGTCACCGAGCATATCGCCGATGGTCCCGAAGGAAGCCAAACGATAGACCGACCTTCCCTGCCGTATCCGTATTACGACAACAACTACCAGACCTATGCGGTGCCGGAGAAGTTCGGCAACAACCTCTATCCCAAGGAAGGGGTGTCGCTCGCGGTCCTCTCGACCGGCCCGTGGGACAATCCGACGCAGGATGCCGCCAATGCGACGCTCGAGGCAGGCGACATGAAGACCGCCTCGACGGTTCCGGAGGATTGGATAAATCGTCAGCCGAACTGCGAAGTGCCCAAGGCGCCCTCCTGCGGCGGCCAGCCGCCCGACCCGAACATCCAGAACTCATGCGCCGGCAAGGACCCGCTCGTCGTGCAGGACCCCATCATGCTCACCGTGCGGCTCAAGGTGCCCAACAACGCGAGAGCGTTCCGGATGAACACCTACTTCTGCTCGATCGAGTATCCGACGACGGTGTGCAGCAGTGAGAACTACAACGATTTCTTCATCGCGCTTCTTGACTCGACCTACAATGAAGCGAATCCGGGAAGCCAGAATCCCAATCCCTTCGACAAGAACCTCGCCAAGACCGAGGAGGGCAACCCGGTCGGCGTTGACCTCGCGCCGCTCGGCGTCTTCAAGGTGTGCAACCCGCAATGTGCGCCGCTACAGAACAAGTATGCCCAGTACTGCACCGGTGACTTCGAGATACAGGGAACCGGGTTCGAGTCGCAGACCATGATGGGTATTTGTTCGCAAAGCGGCTGTACCGGCTGGCTTGTTACCGGCGGTAATGTGGTGCCGGGAGAAGAAATACGCCTCCGCTTCGCGGTCTTTGAGCAGGGGCGCGTTGCCTATGGCCCTGACCACTCGTGGGATTCGACTATACTGCTCGACAACTTCGAGTGGCTCACCGAGGAGACCAAGCCGGGAACGAGCACGCAGGAATAAACGGCCTCGTTCTTCTCATATCCCGCAGCCCTGTTTCCCCCTTTTCTGGTAGTACTTCTGGTGATACTCTTCGGCGGGGTAGAAGGTGTCGGCGGGGACCACCTGCGTCGCGATCGGACGCCGGAATTTTCCGGAAGAGTTGAGTCTCTTGATGGCCGCTTCGGCCGCTTTCTTTTGCTCTTCGTCGTGATAGAAGATGGCTGACCGGTACTGCGTCCCTATGTCGGGTCCCTGACGGTCTATTTGTGTCGGGTCATGAATGTTGAAGAAGACTTCGAGTAGTTTTTCGTAACTTACCTTTGCCGGATTGTAGGTCACTTCAACCGCCTCGGCGTGCCCCGTCTTATCGGTGCAAACCTCTTCGTAGGTCGGGTTTTTGGTGGTGCTGCCCGTGTAGCCGACGCGAGTCGAGATAACACCCGGTACCTGCGAGAGCTTGAACTCGACGCCCCAGAAACAGCCTGCCGCGAAGGTCGCCTTGGCGGGGCCCGCCGGTACAGCAGCCGCCTTTTCGAACTTCATCGCCGCCGAGTTGATGCAGTAGTGCTTGCCGGTCGGTGCCGGGCCGTCGTCGAAGATATGACCGAGGTGCGAGCCGCACGCGGCACAACGGACCTCGATGCGATGCATACCGTACGAATGGTCTTCGCGATATTCGAGCGCTTCCTCCGATATCGGCGCGGTGAACGAAGGCCAGCCGGTCCCGTGGTCATACTTCGTGTCACTGCGAAAGAGCGGCGCACCGCACGCGGCACAGCGATAGAGCCCCGGGTCATAGACATCGTTGAACGCGCCAGTGAACGGTCGTTCGGTCCCCGCCTGCCGCAGGATGCGATACTGCTCCGGGGTCAGTTCCTTCTTCCATTCTTCTTTGCTTTTTATCACTTTCTTCGGGCTATTCATCTTCGCCTCCTTTTTCGTCGAATTGCCGTCGGCTCCCCAAGCGATCTGCACCTGCCATGCCGCCGCGAACGACAGCAGCGTAACCACAAGGAAGAGCACGATGAGCGAGAATGTATGTCTCATGGCACACCTCCGTTACTACCTTTTTTGTTATATGCAGAATGTTGCGACTGACAATCACAAAGGCCTCGATTTTTTGAAATCAGAAAAAACGAGAAATCATCACCGCCCTTATTCGTTCCTAACCATTCGGAAATACAAAAGAAAATATTTCGGCGGTGCTTTTGCACGAAAGACAATGGACCATCGAGGGAGGTTCCGATGAAACGAACCTATGCGATAGCAACCGTGACGGCGTTTGCCGCGCTGTCCCTGTTCGTTGCCTGCGGTGCAGGTAATGACACGACCACCGATGCCGATACGGCCACCGATGCGACACCCGACGCCGACACCGCCGTGCCCACAAAGCCAGAAGACGACTTCTTCGAGCACACAACCGAAAACTGGCTCGAACTGACCTTCAAGGGACTCATCAACAAGGCCGAGGACTTCGACACCGGAAACATTACCGATGGCATTGGTGAGTTCATCTTCGAGATCGGCGGGGAGACACTCGATGTGAGCGACGATCCGGCGGCTTTTCTCGCCCAACTCCCTGATGACTATCCGTATGAGGAATACCGCGGGCTGGAGTACATCGGGCTCATTGCCATGCACATCCTTGAGCAGGGGACGACCGAAGGGCATCTTTACTATTTCAGCGCCGGCATTGCGCGGGAGTTTCTGCAAGAACTCAAGACAGCGGAGACTCCTGAAGCGGTGCCGCCGACCGCCTTCTGGGCGACGCTCTACGACTACTCCTATTTCATCCGCGCCGATCAGGTGACGCTCTTGAAGTTCTGTCCCATCACCAAATACGAGGCGGCGGCGAACGCCTCTGCCCTTTTTGTCGATGCGCGGGCCAACAAGAGTTTTGCGCCGGGCGAGAACCTCATTATCTGGGGGAACATCGCGATAACCGCTGAGAGCGAAGGTGAGATGTGCCGCTACATGATGGGCGACGCTGATATCACCAAAGAGCAGTACGATGAGGAGAAGGCGAAGAATGTGCTCGACTTTTCCTGTGAACTGCCGGAGAACTTTGCTGAGCCGCGCTATGAGGAATATGACATGTTCCGTTCGCGCGGAATCATCAACGACGCCGAAAGTGCCGACATCACCACTTCGGCGGCGATCGAGAGAACAGTGCTCGTGAATGGAAAGGAACTCGAAGTGCTCAGTTACCAGTCGGCATGGTATCTCGTGTCGTGGGCTGGAACCGACTATATCGCGCTCCAGTCGCTTGGTAACTTCTCGAGTGCTGCCGAGACTTATCATTTCACGAGCGGCGAGCTTTATCTTATGCGGGATACCCTCGCTGCGCTCAAAGAAAGTGGTGAGACGCTCGTCGGTAATGTCGCCTCGCAGATCTATCTCGTGTTTTCTGAGGTTGACGAAAAGGTTGACGGAAACGACTACCTAATGAAGCAGTGTCCTGTCGCGGTGCTCGATGTGACGGTTGACGACCACAGTCTTTTCTTTTGCTCTGCCGGTAATACCGATTTCGCGGTCGGTGAATACATCGAGGCGGCGGGCAATATGGCGCTCACTCACGATCCGGCCGCGATCGCCGAGTATGTGCAGTACGAAGGGTGCGTCTGTTACCGCTATCCCGACGGCGGCGACGCGGTGGCGATGGACTGTGCCGACTTCGAAGAGTAGGGGAGGGAGCCATGCGGAACTGCGTGCTGATAGCGTTCATCCTCATGCTCGCCTTGCCGCTCGTTGCGGCAGAGCCGAAGAAGGGGCTCATCATCGTCACCACGAAGGTGCTGGAAGAGGGATCGAAGCAACTGCCGGTCTTCGTGAAAGAGAAAGAGAAGCGCGGGTTCAAGGTGCTCGTCGCGACCGAGGACGAATACGGCGGCGCGGGAGTCGTTGGGCAGGAGAAGGCGGTGCTCATCCGTGAATGGCTGAAGACGGTCAAGGATGATTACGGCTATGTGCTTCTCATCGGCTATCCGCATCGTGACTACGGCGACATTCCGATGGTCCGTTTCTGGTCGCGCGAGGGGATGTCGGGGCTCATCCCCGGCATCATGAACGAATGGGCCGATACCGACTGGTTCTACGCCGATCTCACCGGGAACTGGGACATGAACGGCAACGGCAAATTCGGCCAGCCCGGGGAGTTCGGTGCGGGTGGCGTGTCATTCAAAGCCGATCTTATTCCCGGCCGTATCGCCGTCTATTTCGACAATACCGACGACCTCGACGCGGTTCTCGCCACGGCGGTTTCCTTCATGAACCACACCAAGGCCTTCGCCGACGCCTACCGCTACAAGTTCCTCTTCCCGATGGCGATCTGGGGATTCAAGGGGATGACCTTCATCGGCGCTAATTGGCCAGAAGACGAGGATTCGGCAGGGGTCGCCGAGTGGTTCATCACGAATCGCCTCAGCAGCGATGAACGAGTGGTCGTCTCGCG
Organism: uncultured Spirochaetales bacterium; assembly: GCA_964398245.1. GTDB lineage: Bacteria > UBP6 > UBA1177 > UBA1177 > JAKLFG01 > CALITV01. The sequence continues at coordinate 6,123 of CAYNMQ010000107.1, forward strand.
GATGTACGAACGGGATGGGTACAAGCCGTCGCAGTGGCCAAGTGAACTCGCTCTGAGCGAAGAGAACCTCGTTGCCGAGTGGAGCAGCGGTTACGGCATGGTGATGTGGGGGGCGCATGGCGCTCCCGATGCGGTGGCGCGCGTCGTGTGGCGCGAACACAAAGGCGAGGGCGAACTCCCGCTCGAAGGGGAGATAGACTGGCCGACGATGCTCTCATGGAAGTCGGCCCATCAGATAGAGACCGATGCCCCAGCCTTCGCGGTGGCGGTGAGTTGCGATGTGGGACAGAGCCAACAGCCCGACAACCTCGCCAACCACCTCCTCATCAGCGGCGCGGCGGTCGGGATGGTCGCCTCATCGGTTGCCGGGCCACGCAGTAAGTCGTTCTGGCACGATCAGGAGGCGCCGCTCGACACCACCACCTTCGGAGACGACAATGTCGGCCCGCTCTTTTACATCAACCTGCTCGCAGGGATGGCGGCAGGCGAGGCGCTTGCGGCGGCGAAAGCCACCACGGGGACAGCGATGGACAGCGAGACGGCGACCGCGAAGGCCTCGTTCAACTACTTCGGCGATCCGACCTTGAAACTCACCGATACGGTGGAGGACATCGTCGCCGAGGTCGCTTCTGACTACGACACCGTCACCGACGACGGAACGACACCCGACACCGATACCGCCGCGAAGAAAGACGAAGGGGGGGGATGCAGTTTGACGCTGTTCTGAACTAGGCCAACTGCGAAAGCAAGGTCAGTGCCGGAACGATGATCGGGCCGCGCTCGGCGAAACAGTCGCGTTCCACATACGGAATATCGAACGCCACCTGAAAGGAGGGTGGCGCGCCGGTCACCTTTTGGAAATAGTGGAG
>CAYNMQ010000108.1:0-4852 GCA_964398245.1 uncultured Spirochaetales bacterium
CCGCTTTCATGTCGAGCATGAGCGGCGAGACGAATATCCGCTTGTCGAGCCCGTTGGACTGAAGCAGGAAGCCGTCGGAGTTGACAGTGATGAAGGTGCCGTAGATGTCGAAGCCGAGCGGGCCGGCCGCCGCGGCCGCCTGTTCGAGTATGTCGAGTTTGCGCGACAGCGGCGCCGAATCGGACGCCTTCGTAAAACCGGGGTAGTCGTACTGCGTCGGGTCGTCCTCGAAACTGGTAAAATCGGGGTCGGGCGGCAGGTCGTTCAGCAGGCTTACCGCCCGCTCGACCATCGCTTCCGCCTTCGCGCCGTCGGGGTCGGCTATCTGGAACGAGAATTTCCGCTTCTCGCGCTCGACCGTGCCGCTGAGCACCACCGTCCGCTTCGAGATGTTGTAGTTCGCCTGACTGCGGTAGAAGCGGAGGAAATCGGTTTCCCAATCGAGGTGGCGGAACCGGAACCGGAACCCGTACCCCGGGAACCGTGCCATGATCTTTTTGAGTTCGCCTTTCAGCCGATCCATCGGGGACCTCCGTAGCATTTTCTGAACAGATGAATGTATCACCGCCGGGATGAAAAGCAACCGTCGCACGTTATTTCGCTTTTGCCCGTTTTTCTTGCGCAACGAAACAAGCGTCGCTATAATCATTTTCGATCATGAGGAGCGACATGCGCCACCCTGACACCGTCACCCGCAAGAAACGCCTCGACGGAAGCACTTGCATCGAGGAGCTTGAAGCGCAGTTCGCGGCTCTTCGTGAAAAAGCCGAAAGCTTCGAAAGTCTCGTCATGGCCTCGCCCATCGGCGTCTACCGCACCACCCCCGATGGAAAGGTTCTCATGGCCAATCAGGCGCTCGCCGAGATGATGGGATACCAAAGCGTCGAAGAACTCAAGAAACACAATGTGGCCGAACACGGCTACGCCGTCGAACACTATCGGGAACTTTTCAAAAAGGAGATCGAAGAAAAGGGAACCGTTCGCGGATTCGAATCGCTGTGGCGCCGCAAGGACGGATCCATCATGTTCATCCGCGAATACGGTCGCGTGGTGCGCGACAACGAGGGTAATGTCCTCTATTACGAAGGAACCATCGAGGACATCAGCGATCGCGTAAAGACCGAAACGATGCTCAAGGAGAGCATCCGCCAAATAAACCGCACCTTCAACGAACTCGTGGAAACGCTCTCCGAGGCGATGAACTTCCGCGATCCCTACACCGCCGACCATGAAAAGCGGGTCGCGACGCTTTCGCAGGCGATCGCTCTTGAGATGGGGCATTCGGAAGGTTTCGCCAACATTTTGCGGACCGCATCGCTCCTCCACGATATCGGCAAGATCTACATTCCTGCCGAACTGCTTTCACGACCGGGATCTCTCCGAAAGGAAGAAATAGAACTTCTCAAAGTTCATGCCGAAGCGGGATGGGAGATACTCAAGAATGTCTCCTTCGACCAACCGATCGCCGAGATCGTGCATCAACATCATGAAAAACTCGACGGTTCTGGATATCCTCGGGGTCTCAAGGGCTCCGAGATCATGCTCGAAGCCCGCATCCTCTCGGTCGCCGATATCGTCGAGGCGCACTCTTCGCACCGTCCCTACCGCCCCGCCGTCCCGATCAAAGAGGTGCTCGCCGATATCGAGGCAATGGCAACGGCCGGGAAACTCGACACGCACGCCGTCGCCGCCTGTGTTCGGCTCTTTCGCGAAAAGGGCTTCGTCTTCCCGTGATCGTCGTTCCCTTCGTCGAAAACGGACTGCCTTCGGCAGAATACCCTGTTGCCACAGCCAGCTGGGCCGCATTTCCGGCCCGTTCAATGTCGTCGGTATATCTAGGATGGGACCAGATCGCGATACATCTCCGGTTCGAGGTCAGAGACACGCCGATACAGGCGCTCGTTATCGAGGACAATGGACCGGTCTGGCGCGACCGGTGCGTCGAATGGTTCGTTTCGTTCGATGCAAAGAACTACTATAACATCGAATGCAATGCTATCGGAACGCTTCTCGTCCAATACGGGCCATCACGCCACGAGCGTCACTCTCTTTCTTCTGACCGTCTTGCCGCGATAGGACGCCTTTCATCGCTTGGCAGGCGCATGCTTCCGCTTACGAGGGAACCGATCCGCTGGTCGCTCGCCCTCGACATTCCAAATTCCTTCTTCGAGCCGGAAGGTCATCGAATCACAAACGGCACAAAAGCAAGAGGCAACTTCTATCTGTGCGGCGACGATCTTTCCGAAAAGCAGTATCTTTCCCATTACCCCGTCGTTTCAGAGAGACCCGACTTCCACCGCCCCGAAAGTTTCGGTCCGATCCTCTTCACCTGAGCGTCACCGGGATCGGCTCCGCGCCGCGACACTTCACATCGAACGCTGCGATGGTCGCTTCGTCGCATGCGTCGAGAAGATCCCGCGCCGTTTCTATCGAAGAAGGTAGTCCTAGTGTCACAGCGACGAAACGATATATCCCGGCAGGAGTCACCCCGCCTTGCCGCAGAGCGGTGATAGAAAGCGAGCCGTCCGATTTGGAGAACTTACGGCCCCCGCTATCTACCACGAGCGGATGGTGAAGAAAATGCACTTTCAGGAAGGACTCGTACCCCAGTGCCCCGGCAAGCCGCCGCTGCATCTCGGTCGAATCGCGCAGGTCGGCGCCGCGGACGATGTGCGTGACGCCGAAATGCTCGTCGTCAACGAGCGAGGCAAGTTGATAGGCAGGGAATCCATCCTTCTTCCACACGACGAAATCGCCGGTCGGCCCGTCAGGAGCCACAAAGCGCAGTTTCATTCCGGGTGTATCGAACGGTAATCCTTTAGCGCGGCAGGTCCCCAGATATCGATCCCGGCATCCGCTTTGCGCCAATTGCCCTCGGGTGCAGGTGCAGGCAAAGAGCACCTCCGGCATCTCCTTAAGTCGCTCGATGGCGGCGCGGTAGAGGGGCATTCGGTGGTGCTGGGACCAGTGCTCAACGAAATCGCTGCGGTCGCGCGGTCCCTCGTCCCAGTCAAGGCCCAGCCATTCGAGATTATCGAAGATGTCGTCGAGACAGGCGCCGCGGGTGCGGTCGGTGTCGAGGTCGTCTATGCGGAGAAGAACCGTGCCCCCGAGACGCCGCATCCAGCACCATGTCACAATGAACGAAAGCGCGTTACCGATATGGAGGTGCCCGCTCGGGGTCGGCGCAAAGCGACTGCGTATCACTGCCATGCGGTCTTCACGATATGAAAGGGACGGTCGAACTGTTCGAAGAGGCGGAGTACCGAGCCTTCTTCGGAACGACGAACGAGTAAGATCGCGGTATCCTCGCGTTCAACCGGCAATGAGGGATGAAGGGCGAGAAAATGGGTGATGTCATCCGCCGAAGAGAACTCGCACCGATACCGCTTCGGCAGGGCAAGGATAGAACGCTGAACGCTTTTCACCTCTTCCCGGGAAAGCAGAGAGAACGATGAAAAAACGATGCCGGTGCCCTCATAAAGCGCGTTGAGGCGGCGCATAAGGTCATTCGACTCGTAGGAGTCCGTAAGCCAGACGATCCCGTATTCGCGCTCCGAGGCGACGCCGACCGGCAGAGGATCGAGGAGCGCGAAGCGCGGCGAGGGATTGAACCCTTCAGAATAAAGGACCTCGATCCCCTCTCGTGTGAAACCCTTGATGAAAAATTCGACGAGATCGAGATGCCCGAGCGAAAGCGCGCGCCCCGACTTCGAGAAGGCAAAAAGCCACGGATCGGCGTTCCCGCGATTGAACCTTCGTTCCTCCTTGGTCCCGATAGAAGACGGCTCAAGAGACGCGCTCCCGGCATCCCGTACCGGACGGATCACCTTGAAATCGCAGACACCGCACCGGGAGCAAAGACCGTCGCAGCAATCGGGCGTTTCTTCGCCGCGAAACGCCTTTTCGCGTTCGGCAAGAAGGAACTCCCGCGAGACACCGATGTTCACCCCTTCATACGACAGAGGTTCCCCGGGATCGCGCGGTCCGCATTCCCGTTCCGTGTCGATACCGACATCACTAAAGGCTTTCATCCACACATCGAACGAAAAACCTTCATCCCATGTCTGAAGGTCTTCCATCTTATCGGCGACGACTTCTATGGCCTTCGCCATGCGTTCATCGCCGCGGGAAAGAACGCCCTCGACGCGGCTCACGAAGCGGTTGTGCCACGAAAGTTTGAGATTGCGGCATTTCTTGAGTCCGGCAATGAGCATCCGCTGTTTGCGGCCGATCTCTTCGAGCGAGTTCATCCCTTCCCACTGAAACGGCGTGAACGGCTGGGGAACAAAGGTCGAAAAACTGGCGGTCAGCGATATCCTGCCGCTCCGTCGTTTCGCCCGGGACGATATCTCCTGCAGAAGAGAGACGGTCTCTTCGATGTCGGCATCGGTCTCGGTAGGCAACCCCAGCATGAAGTAGAGCTTGAGATGAAGCCATCCCGCATCGAATATGCGCTCCACCGAGGCGAGAAGATCGGCGGTAGTATTCCCCTTGTTGATGACCCGCCGGAGCCGCTCGCTTCCCGACTCGGGAGCCAAGGTGAACCCTCCCTTTCGCACCGAAGCGACGGCGCGTATCATCGGCTCGGAAAGCGTCTCGACCCGGAGCGACGGCAAGGAAAAGGAACAGCGTTCGCCGGCTCGCGCGCATGCCGCAAGTAAAAGTTCTTCGATGCGCCGATGGTCGCCGGCCGAAAGCGAGAGGAAGCCCGCCTCGCGGTAGCCGCCGCGGCGCGTGTCGCGTTCGAGCAGATCCAGAACCCGCGCAACGCTCCGTTCACGGTGCGGCCGATAAACGATCCCGGCGAAACAGAAGCGGCATCCCCTCGTGCACCCCCGCTGGATTTCGC
>CAYNMQ010000108.1:4862-6963 GCA_964398245.1 uncultured Spirochaetales bacterium
GATGGTATAACGGTCATGCACGGTAGAGAGACCAAAGATGGGATGGCAATCCGGGGTCAGGGAAAGATCGTCGAGAGCAGGAAGAACGACCCGTTTCGGAGACAGTTCTTTCCGAAGTGCATCAATCCGCGCATCGCGGTCTGTTATGTGCCGCAAGATCTCTACGATGTGCCCTACGCAGGGTTCCGCCTCCCCGATATAAACATGGTCAAGAAACGGGCGCATCGGCTCGGGGTTCGCCATGACGGGGCCGCCTGCGATGACGATGGGACATTTCCCTTTCCGGTCGGCGGCACGGCGCGGGAGGCCAGCGACCTCGAGCATGCGCAAGAAGGTCGGGAACTGGAGCTGATATTGAAAGGAAACCCCTATGAGATCGAAAGAGCGCCAATCGGCGCCGGAGAGAAACCCCACCAGTCCCCACCGCTTTCTGAAATGCGCCTCCATATCGCGCCGGAAAGCGAAAGAAAAATCGACGAAGGCGCCGGCGCGGCGGAACAGGTGGTGGAGAATGCGGATCCCCTCGTGACTGCGCGCTATCTCGAACAAGTCGGGGAACACGATGAGGATACGGGGGGCATCGCGTTCGGGATCCCCCGTATCGGCGCCGATAACGGGGGCGAAGTAGCGCCCCGGCTTCTCGATGGTGCGCAGAACAGAGGTCGTCAGTTCCACAGGAACATCTCGACGGCGAAGGATATGTCGAAAAAGAAGGTGTCGTTGGTAAAGAAGTTACGCCCGACACCCGGCTGTATGGTGAATCGCGCTTTCTCGTGCGGAACAAGATAAACCCCTGCCCGGAGATTGACGGTCGCGAACATATCGCGCGAAGTCGCCCAGAGATACTGGCCGCCGACGCCGCCGGTGAATCCGGTCTTCTCGTTGCCCGCCGTGATGTTCGCCTCGCCCCATCCGCCGATAAGAAACCGCGCCACCTTTCGATCAACGAGATAAAGAGAGTTGAGCCGCAGGATACCCGCCGCCTTTTCGGCATCGAGCCATTGGAACGAAGCCCCGACCGTGAGACCATGAAAAAGATATCGCGTCCCGGCATAGCCGAAGTTTATCGAAATGTAGTCATGAAGCGGCGCATGATAAAGGAAGAACTGCCGCTCGATGCCTGCTTCCACTGAAACGGTGGCGCGCCCCTTCGGCGGAACGCGGCCATCGAGATGCGCCGCGAGCGGAGTCACCAAGAAAAGAAGCAGTGTCGCTACGACCACCTTTCTCATATTCTCCTTCTGCGTCGCTCCATTTCTTCAAGAATACGGTCTATGACGCGGTCAAAGAAAGGAGCCGCCGAGAGCGTCGTCGTGCACTGAATGACGAGTGCCTCTCCCTCGCGGCCGATGGTGGAAGAGATACCGGCGTTCTCGTGGGACTCGACAAGGTAATGGAACACGACATTCTCCCGGCGCGGAATATGCACTAGCCGATGCCAAGTCACGGCGAAACTCCTCGCCGATTTTTTATCGTTGGATATCGAGCCGAACGAGTTTCAGGCGGTTGTCGCCGTCGTGATCAACCTTGGTGGGATTGGTGATGTTGGCGCGATAGTCCTCCTGATAGATGCCGGTGAGGACCCAGTAGTGGCTGTTCTTGTTGCCGCCCGGAATACGCACGGTGATGGGATGGCGCACCATGTCGCCTTTCTTCCAGAAAGTGGTGGGGTACTCCCCCATTGCCATCGGCTGGTCATCCTTGGTCCGTTTGTCGCCCTTGTCTCCCTCGTTGTGGACGATGACGGTGTAATCGCGCTGGATATTGTCCCGCAGCGCCTTGAAATCGACCTCGATACGAACGGTATCCCCCTCTTTGGGTGTCGTGCTTCCCTGCAAGATACGATAAGCTACCATTTCTACCGCGTCGTCGAACACCGCCCCCACCCGTATGGCCCCCTCGGGGATCTCTTTGATGATGTATTTGTCCTTGTTGGGGAAATCCTTCGCATTGCCGCCATATACCTTGTAAAGGACATTCTGCGGTATCTTGGCGATGACCTCGACCTTCTTGTTTATCCGCCTCATAAGATTCTCGAAGCGGTTCTTATCGGGGTTCTTGACGGTAGCGTACTGCACGCCGGGGCGATCGGAGAAGCGGA
>CAYNMQ010000109.1:0-6946 GCA_964398245.1 uncultured Spirochaetales bacterium
CTTCCGCTGTGTCGAGGTCGAAGGCTGGAATCAGATCCGCGGTATCTTCGTCGAGGCAGATCAGCCGCTCGACCTTCCTTTTCCGTCGGAAGTGACGGCGGTGGCGAAGGAAAGGGGGGCCTTCTTTGTGAGCGCTGGTTTTCGAGAGGCTCAGATGCTCTATTCGTATGTCTCCGAACCCTATTTTACGCCGGGCGATGCGGTGCCTCCCTACACCTCCTTTTTCGATCGCCCTTCGGGGAATCCGGTGGTTCCGGGGACGGTGCTGGTGACCCTGCTCCATCGGGGAGCACCGGTCAATCCTTCGTTCATGTGTCGCCGTTGAAAGCGATCGGGGATGGGGGAAGAAAAAAACGCTTGAAAAACGAAAGGAAACGCTTTACGATGTCGTCAGGTGAACCACTACGGGGGTCGTCGTTATGAGACAGGCGCTCGGTGCTCTCTTGGGTGCGGCGGTGTTGGCGCTCATCTATGCCTGCGCCACCGAAGACCCTAATCCTATCGGTTGCGTCAACGCTTTCGACTGCGGCGAGGGGTACGACTGCATCAATCACGAATGCGTGCCGCTCGAAGGAAACGGCGATGCCGATGCGCGTGACGACGCGCCGGTCTTCTCCGATGAGGCGACCGAAGAAAGTGTGGCCGACGAGACGAGCGACGAGACAGCCGACGAAATGTCCGATGAAACGCCCGAAGAAGGGAGCGATATGCTACCGGAAGGGGATGATGCCTTGCCGGGAGACGGAGATGTTCTTCCTTCCGATGACGCTCCCGCGCCCGATGTCGAAACGGTTCCCGATGTTGATCTACCTACCTCATGCTCCGGCGTAACCTGCGGCGGCCACGGCTCCTGCAAGATAGAGAGCGGTTCGCCGGTATGCCAGTGCTACGAAGGGTATCAGGACAAGGACGGCGACCTTGTCTGCCTGCCGAACTGCGCCTATTCGGGACTCGATTGCGGCCCGGCGACGCATACCAAGTGCGACGACAGCACCGGCATCGCCCAATGCGTCTGCGACACCGGTTATCAGGATTATGACGGCGACAGCGTGTGCAAGGCGACCTGCGCGACCGCAGGGCTCACCTGCACCGGCGGCACCTGTGATGATTCGTCCGGCACCGCGAAGTGCACCTGCACCGATCCCAACTATCAGGACAACGACAACAACGGCACCTGCCTGCCCACCTGCGCCAAGGCGATCGCTGACGGGACGCTTTCCTGCACGACCCATGCTCACTGTGATGACTCGAGTGGCACCGCGACCTGCGTGTGCAACGACGGCTACATCAACCCGCCGGCCTGTTCGACCTGTGCGCCGAACTTCCATTCCGATGGGAGCGGCAACTGTGTGCCGAATCAGTCTTGCACGCCAAACTACTGTAATGGCCACGGCACCTGCTCCGACGCGAGCGGCATGCCGGTCTGCACCTGCGATACCGGCTATACGGGAACGACCTGTAATCAGTGCGCATCAGGTTATCAGGACAGCGACGGCAACGGTACCTGTCTCGAGGATTGTACTGCGACCTGTGGGCAGGACGGAACTATTCTGTATCCCGAAAGTCATGGTTCCTGCGTCTATTCGGGGGGTATTGCCTCCTGCGTATGTGATCAAGGATGGGAGAATCCGTGGGACGGTGTCCCTAGCTATATATGCACGATAAATCCATCGGCATGTAAGCCGAGTGTTTTTTTGCCCGAATGCAGTCAGTGCAAAATTTTCGATCCGCCGCCCGAATATCAGCAATATGGCTGTCCCGCCGATTGCGATTCCAGTCCCGCGATCTCATGTACCGGCGACTGTTACTACGACAAAAATACCGGCGAAAAGTACTGCGTGCCATGAGAACCTTTCTTGCCCTGCTGTTTATTCTTCTAATGTTCCCCCTGTTCTTTCCCGGTTGTACTCCTCCGGGGGCCGGAACCGACTTCCCATGCCGTGGCAATTTTGATTGTGCCAATGGCTATGAATGTGTAGAGAAGGAATGTGTTAAGATCGAAGAAATGGACGACGATGTCTCCCTGTCGGATGTGGTGACGATCTCTGATCACGAAGGAGAAAACACGGGCGACGATTTTGACGACACAAACGACATGTCGGTCGTGTCTGACACGGCGGTATCCGATAGCAAACCCGATGAAGATGGCGAAACGGTCCTCGACGATGACGCCGACCTGCCGACCGACGGCGATGTCGTCCCGTCCGACGACGGCCCGGCACCCGACATCGACCTTCCCACCTCGTGCGACGGAGTCACCTGCGGTGGCCATGGTATCTGCAAGATAGAAAGTGGCTCGCCGGTGTGCCAGTGCTACGAAGGGTATCAGGACAAGGACGGCGATCTCATTTGCCTGCCGAACTGCGCCTATTCGGGCCTCGATTGTGGTCCGACGACGCATACCAAATGTGACGACTCGAGCGGTATTGCCAAATGCGTCTGCGATACCGGCTATCAGGATTACGATGGCGATAGCGTATGTAAGCCAACCTGCGCGACGGCAGGGCTCAATTGCACCGGCGGCACCTGTGACGACTCGAGCGGTACCGCGCGGTGCATCTGCACCGACCCCAACTATCAGGACAACGACAACAACGGCACTTGTCTGCCCACCTGCGTCAAGGCGATCGCTGATGGAACGCTTTCCTGCACGACCCATGCTCACTGTGACGACTCCAGTGGCACGGTGACCTGCGTGTGCAACGACGGCTACATCAACCCGCCGGCCTGTTCGACCTGTGCGCCGAACTTCCATTCCGATGGGAGCGGCAACTGTGTGCCGAATCAGTCTTGCACGCCAAACTACTGTAATGGCCACGGCACCTGCTCCGACGCGAGCGGCATGCCGGTCTGCACCTGCGATACCGGCTATACGGGAACGACCTGTAATCAGTGCGCATCAGGTTATCAGGACAGCGACGGCAACGGTACATGCCTCGAGGACTGTTACTTCTCATGCGGACAGAAGCCGGCGGCTCTTTGCCCGGAGAGTTACGGCTCCTGCCAGTACTCCGGCGGCGTAGCCTCGTGCGTCTGCGATCAAGGGTGGGAAAATCCGCCGGTGGTGATGCACTCGGCATATTCACTGTGCGTCGGCGGGACCTACTCGATCCTGCCGGAATGCAGCCAATGCAAGATATCCGATCCGCCCGCTTCATATCCCAACGGCTGTCCCGCCACCTGCAGCGATGCGAGTCTTACCTGCAACAACGGCAAATGCTACTACGACAAGAACACCAAGGACATCTACTGCAAGTGCAACAGTGGGTACACTTACAATCCAAGCACGACCAACTGCGAATAGCCTTTCGGTGATTTTCTAGATAAGGTTTCCCGCATACCGGCGGTAGGCGTCACGCGCCTGAGCGAGGCGCTTGCGGAAGAGGGTGAGCGTCTCTGATGCCTTCGGGTAGTCGCCGTGATCGAACAGGGTGATGAGGCGCGTCGCGAGCGATTCGCGTCGCTCGTCGTCCTTGGCAAGTTCGGTGCGTATCCCTTCAAATTCTTCCCAGCGCTTGGCGTCGAGGCTGTTTTCGCGGTCGGGATGGCGGTGCATATCAGAGAGTTCGCGGATCGCTTCGGGTATCTCCTTATCGCGGATGTCTATGACCCACTTGGCGAGCGCCGAGAGGTAGAACGAACGAACGATGGCGGGGGTGAAGGGGGTGTTCGCATAGAGCGGCGGTGTCTCCCGGATAGGCAGGAGGACCTCCCAGACGGTCGCGGGGCTCTTGCCGAAGAGCAGTTCGCGTTCTTCAGGGGTGAAGTGTTCGAAGATGTCCTCCTCGGAGAGGTATTGGCGTTCCTCGTTGAGGTAGGCCGCTTTTTCGTTTCGCTTCTTGGCGAACTCACGGTGGAGCGCCGCAGGCTCTTTGCCGGCGGCGTAGCGTATGCCGTCGAGCATGGCGATATACATGGCGGCGGCAGCGAGGTAGGTGTTGGTGTGCGGGTTCGGGGCGCGCACCTCGAAGCGGGTCGAGAGCGGATTTGCGCCGCGGACGAGGCAGGCGAGGACGGTGCGGTTTCGCGAGGGGCTCTCGGGAGAGCGGCCGAGCGAGGTGACGATGGAGACGGGTGCCTCGAAGCCCGGCTGGAGCCGTTTGAGCGCCGAGTTCGAGTGCGAGACGAAGGGGTTGACCGCCTCCCAGTTGCGGAGGAGCCCCATGATGGCACCGTAGCCGAGGTCAGAGAGATATTGCGACCGTTCGAAGGGGGCGAAAAGATTGATGCGGTGGCCGTCGGTGAGCAGTGCGCCGATGCCGATGTGCATGTGCTTGCCGTTGCCGGCAATGCCCTCTATCGGTTTGGCGACAAAGGTCGCTGAAAGGCCATGACGCATGAAGGTATCCTTGATGATGAAGCGGGCGAGGATGTCGTTGTCGGCCGCTTGGAGCGGGTCGCTGAATCGCCAGTCTATCTCGAGCTGTTCCATGACATCGTGGAGGCGTCCTTCTTCGGTGATGCGTCCGCGGACGCCGCCGACCTCTTTGTGCCCCATCTCCGGTTCGAGACCGTAGCTCTGGAGCAGAAGGAGCGATTCCTCGAGGCAGGTGCGTATCTCGCCGCGGGTCCGTTTCCAGTATGATTCCTTGAGCGCCTGAGAAACGCGCAGTTCATGGGTTGAGACCTGCGGTGAGGGTGACGAGACCCAGAATTCGAGTTCGGTGCCGACGGTGAAATAGAGATCGGCGATGTCGCCGGAAGAGATGCGATGCTTTTTGAGAAAGAGAGGATCCTTCGCGATGATGGATCTGAGTTCACGGCGGAGGGTTTCGAGGGTGTCGCGGAGCGCCGAGCGGGAGCAGACGAATTTGTCGTGGTGCCGGAAGAAGACCGGAATGCGGATCGTGCCAACCGGGGCTCCGTTTTCGTCACGGAGCGCCTCATTGTAATCCACGAACCACTTCCGTTCGGCGTCTATGATGAAATCGACCTTTGCGTCGTTGATGTCGGCGATGCCGGGCAGGTTGACCGAGGAACCGTCGGTCTGGACCCCGCCGTTGAAGATCTCTTCCGCGTTCTTGCTGAAGTACTCGATCGGTATCCGTTCGTCGGTGTCGTTGCCGAGGAAGTCAACCCCAACCAGCGACACAAAACGGAAATGGGGGTGTTTTTCGATGAACGCGGCAAACGCCGACGGTTGTTTTGCCTCGTCGGGGACGACAAAGATACGATGCGGTGCCATAGTGTGCTCCTCCCAAAGTTGATATCGGGACGACTATGGCGCGACAGCCGAAAAAAAGCGAGTCTTTTTTGTAAGAAAACCGTTTGAAGTGGTATGGGAATTACGACGGCATTCGCTGGGCGATCCACTCGCGGAGCGGGCTTTTGATGACGCAGGGGGCGCTGGAGAGATCGGACACGCTTCGCCCACCGGTAAGAAGGATGGCGACACGAATCCCTTCGATGACCGAGGCGACATACCGGCGTGCTCCCTCCGTGCCCCCAGCGTAGTACGCGCGGAGGATGGGGCTTGCGAATCCGGCGAGACGGGCGCCGAGGGCGAGCGCCTTTGCTGCATCGAGGCCGGTGCGGATGCCGCCCGAAGCGATGACCTCCATGTCGAGACCGCTGGTTTCGCATAGAGCGGCGGCGGTTGGAATGCCCCAATCCCAGAAGGCGAGCGCCTGCGGATCCTTGTCGCGGCGGGCACGCAGGATCTCGACACCGGCCCAACTGGTGCCACCGACGCCGGCGACATCGAGGAATCTGACGCCGACATCGCGGAGGCGTATCGCCGTTTCGCGGCTGATGCCAGCGCCCGTTTCTTTGACGATGATGGGCACCGGCAGGTCGCGCACGAGGCGTTCTATGGCGGCGAGGACGCCGTGGAAGGAGCGGTCGCCCTCCGGTTGAAGCAGTTCCTGTGCCGGATTGAGATGGATGCAGATCGCGTTGGCCCCGATCCGCTCGACGAGACGGCGTAGTGTGTCTGTCGTGTGGCGCGCCGCCTGAACGCCGCCGATGTTCCCTGCGATGAATGTGGTCGGCGCCACATCGCGGACCGTATAGGTCCCGGCGAGCGTCTCGTTATCTATCATCGCGCGCTGACTGCCGACACCGAACCCGATGCCGAATTCCTCGGCGACTGCCGCGAGCGCCCGGTTTATCACAGCCGCCTCGGCGGTGCCGCCGGTCATGCCGCAGAGGAAGATCGGCGCTCGGAGCGAGTGGCCGGCATAGGTCGTCGAAAGATCTATGTCGCTGAGCGCTCGTTCGGGAAGCGCGCAGTGGATGAGATGGACGCATTCAAGAAGCGATGTCGCCCAACGCGCATCGACCGGTTCACTGCGAAAAAGATCGAGATGGTCCTTCTTGCGGATTGTCGTGAGGCTTTTTTGTTCGTACATCATATTTTCTCTCCCTGTTTTTGCGGTCTCCCATTGTGCGGCGGGCCGCACGCCGCGTGCGTCAGCGCACGAGACAGATGCCTCTCTGCGGGGGAGATCCCGCTTCAGGGTCCAATGAGGCAAGAAGTGTGCCTGAGCGAGAGGGCTGGTCAGCCTTCGGGATCCGGTTCGTTGAGACCATATTTCTCGATGCGGCGAAGCAGTTGGAAGCGGCTGATGCCGAGCAGTTCCGCCGCCGTCGTCTTGACGCCCTTGGTCTTCTGCAGGGCGCTTACGATCATCTTTTTCTCGAGCGTCTCGAGAGTATCTACGCCGGGGATGAAGTCCACCGGTACGCCGATGGCGTCGGCGCCGACTACATTGGGAACCGCAGGAACGCGCATCATCCGTTCAGGGAGGTGTTGGGGGCCCAGCGGTTCGTCTCCTGCGAGAACGAGCGCCCGTTCGAGGATGTTCTTGAGTTCGCGGACATTTCCCGGGTACGAATAGCGCTGAAGGATGTCCTCGACCTCCGGTGAGAGGGGATGAGGCTCTTTGCCGAGTTTCCGTGAAATGAAGGCGGTGAAGTGGCGGGCGAGCGGCAGGATGTCCTCGCG
>CAYNMQ010000110.1:0-6861 GCA_964398245.1 uncultured Spirochaetales bacterium
TTGGTGTTGGATGGGTTTATTTAATGGTTCGTGGTCCCTTCGGCGTTGTAGGCCATGCACCACTCGTAGAAATTCTCCCGCGCCTTTGATTTGTCGGCGGTGTAGAGCGCTTTCACGAAGCCGATGACGCACTCTTTCACCACAGGGAGCGGCAAACCGTAGGTGTTCGATTGGAAGGGGTAAAGGGTGTAGACACCATGCGAAAAGATGTGCGTCTTCCGTTCTATGGTGACGGCGTCATCGGGAAAAAGTTCACGGAAAAGCGCTTTGGTCGGTCCTTTGGCGAGATGAAGCCAGTGGCCGGTTTGATCGAAGGTGAACCCATTTTTGTGTTCCGAGGTGCAAAGTCCTCCGGGGTGATCGCTCTTTTCGATGACGAGATGATCGCGTCTGCCAAGGTGATAGGCGGTTGAAATGCCCGAAAGACCGGCGCCGAGGATGAGCGTCTCCTTTTCGATCACGACCGGCCTCCCTGAGCGGCGGTTGACCGGCGGGAGGCCCGTTTCGCCAATGTTCGTTCGACCATGGCGAGCAGCTCTTCATCGGTGAACGGCTTGGCGAGGTATTCTTCGGCTCCTGCCTTGATCGCCTCGACGGCGCCCTCGACAGAGGCATAGCCGGTGATCATGATGAGCGCCGTTTCGGGGTAAGATTCCCTGACGAGACGGATAAGCTCTATGCCGCTTGCAAAAGGCATGTGATAGTCGGTAATCACGAGGTCGAACGACTGGCGTTCTAGAACGGCGCGCGCCTCGGCGACGCTGGAGGCGGTCATCACCGCATAGTGGGCGAGCTCGAGATTTCTGCGGATGAGTTCCACCGTGTCGGGGACATCGTCGACAACGAGGATGGTTCCTTTTACGGAATCGTCAGGCATGATACTCTCCCTCTTCAAGGTGGTTCGCTTTCGGCAGGATCACGGTGAAACGGCTTCCCTTCCCCGGTATGCTTTCGACCTCGATGCGGCCGCCGTGAGCGGTCACGATGCCAAGGACAACGGGGAGGCCAAGCCCCGTTCCTTCGCCGATCTCCTTGGTGGTAAAAAAGGGAAGGAAGATCTTTTCTTTCGTTTCGGGGGTCATGCCGCATCCGGTATCTTCGACGGAGAGGAGCACCGAGCGGTCGTCGTAGCGCGTCTCGATCGTAAGCGTTCCGTTGCGTTCCATCGCTTGGACGGCGTTCACGACGAGGTTGACGATGACCTGATGTATCTGGGCTTGGTCCGCGATGATGGGGGGGAGCGCATCTTCGAGCCGAGTGACAAGGCGGATGTCGCTTTTGCGGATGCGCGGTTCGAGAAGGTCGAGCGCCGATGAATCCCGCTCGTTGAGGTCGGTCTTTCGCTTTTGGGGAGGCATCTGTCGGCTGAAGAACATGAGTTTTCGAATGGTGTCACGGGCGTGGATCGCCGCTTTGATTATCTTGTCAAGATCCCGGCGCACCTGTTCCGACAGAGAAGGGTCTTTCTGGATAAGCTGGGCGAAGCCGAGGATGCTGCCGAGCGGTTCGTTTATCTCATGGGCCATGCCGGCGGCGAGCTGTCCCACGGTGACGAGGCGGTCGGCGTGGAGCAACTGTCGTTGCAGAGTCTCTTTTTGTTCTTCCGCCTCTTTCTTCTCGATGATGGCCGACAATTCCTTGGCGACCGCTTCGATGAGCGACTCTTCTTCCTTCAGGAAGGGGCCCTTGTCGAGGGTCGGCAGGTCGCTCGAATAGCTCACCTCAACCATCCCTCGAACTATGTCGCCTATGCGGATCTCGGCGGAAAGGCGGTGTTTCGGTGGCGTATAGCGTTGCGAGGTGTAAGACCTTTGGTCGAGCACGATACGGCATGAGATCGCCCCGGGGAACAGGAACGCCGCCGGAACCAGGGCGGCCGCTTCGCGGAGGAGGTCGTCGAGCGAGCGATCCGACATGGTCCCCAATTTTGTGAGCTGATATACGCAGGAAAGCTCCTTTATCCGTTCGCGGAGGTTGAACTTTGCCTGCCGATGAGCGCGTGCGATGCCGAGAACCGTGGCGATGTTTTGAAAGAAGTCGTAATCGTCGCGGTCGAAAAAACGGGGGACATCGGCGACCAGCGTGAGAATACCGAGCATCTCTTCCTCGTGGCGGATCGGCAGCACCATAAGCGCGCCGATCCCGGCGGGCGCTGCGATGGAGCTAAGGCGATTGTTCCCGTCAAGAAACGGGACGGTCTCCGCTGCGGCATCGGTGACGAGGACGCCGGTGTGCTGGGGAGAGCCGGCAGGAGCGAAAAAAACGAGGCGCTCAAAGGTCTCGATATCAGCTGATCCATCCGAAGGTATCACCAGCGGGGCGGTCCCGAAATGGAATACGGGCGAGAAGTGAAAGTTCCCCGAAAGCGCGGTTGTGCGTGTGAAACGGTAGTGGCGCATAAGATCGAAGATGGTGATGCGCACCTGAGAACAGCCGGCGTACTCGATCAGCAGCCCCATGACCGTCCGCAGGTAGTCGCTGATGAGTGTTCCCTCGTCGGACTGTTGCAAAATGGTGGCGGCGAGTTCTCGGAAATCGCTGTTCGATGTTCTCTTCCGTCGCGTAGACATGATTCCTCCCTTGCGGAACGATGATAGCAAAACGGTGACGAAATGACAATAAATTCAGTCCGAGTGTTGCAAACGGAGCCAGGTGGTGCTACAATCAACCGTTCCGTAACGGCGAAAGGAGAGGATCATGTGGCGTTCTATCATTGTTGCGACCGCGGTGTTTTTTCTCATTCTTTCATGCGAAGATGGCACGCGTCGTATCTACCAGAAGGATGATGCCGTCGCTTCCGGCGACAACGATGTCGCCCAGTACGACGGCGACGGACTGTTTGCCGACAGCGATGATCTTCTGCCGGGCGACGGCGATGAGGTGATCGCCGATGAACCGCTTCCGACCGACGGCGTGCCCCAACCCGACAATGATACGGCTCAGCCCGAGGGTGACGCAGTGCAACCTGACAACGATACGATTCAGCCCGAGGGCGATACGGCGGTGACCGATGACAGCGCAGTCGTTCCCGATGCCGACGAGCCGCCCTGTGTCACGAACGATACGCGGCAGGTCCCGTGTGGCCTGAACGGCAACGGTCTCCAGTCGCAGATCTGTATCGGCGGCCAGTGGCAGAATCAGGGCATCTGCGTGGACGACGATGTCTGTGTGAACGGCAACTCGCAAGACATTTCCTGCGGCATCAACGGCCGTGGCATCCAGTCGCAGGATTGCGTGGACGGTCAGTGGGTCGACGACGGCCTCTGCAACGATCCCGATGAATGTCTCGACGGCGAAACGCAGGAAGTCTCCTGCGGTGCCAACGATACCGGTACGCAGGCTCAGGAGTGTGTGTTGGGACAGTGGGAAAACATAGGTGGTTGCCGCATGCCGGGGCGCTGGGACTGCGTTTCGCAGACCTGCACTCCGGTTTATGGCGATGCCGGGTGCGGCAACGGTACCTGTTCGCCGAACAATGGCGAATCGCCGCAAAGCTGTCCTGCCGACTGTGGCGCTCTGGCAACGCAGGATGGGCAAGGAAAACCATGCAGCGATGACATTGACTGTGCCTTCTATCTGTGGCCAAAGAGCGGGAAAGGATACTGGGAGTGCCGTGCCGTTTCAGGGCAGGATTACTGTAACGCGATAGAAACTGGCACCTACTGCGGAACCACAGGGTTTGATTACTGCTACTACGGCTCGGTCGGCATCGAGACGCCGGGGAGTTGTCCGGAGGACTGCGCCAATAAGCCGCTGGGGCAGGGGAACACCGGGATGCAGTGCGATAACGACCGCGATTGCATATTCCTCAGCTGGCCGGAACAGTGATCCTTATTCCGGCGCCTGCTCGGGCGCCGTCGTCGTTCCGATGAGATTTCTCTTCCAGTCGAACCGCGCGAAGAAGGCGACCGCGGCGATTGCCGCGCCGAAGTTGCTGAGCGCCATGCCGATCCACAACCCCGGGGTCCCATAGCCGAGGCCGAAGGCGAAGAGCCATGCGAGCGGCAGGCGCAGTACCCAGAGGCGCAGAAGACCGATGATGAGTACCGGCCCATTGCGGCCCGCCGCGTTGAAGGCGGCGGTGATGCCGCGGATGAGCCCGAAGAGCGGTATCGAAAGGCCGAAGTAGAGGAGGAACCGCGCCGTCTCAGCGATGACCCCCGGATCGTTCGGGATAAAGAGCCGCGCGAGCGGTCCGCGGAAGAGCACCACCAGCGTCGTCTCGGCGGCAAGCACGAGAAACAGCGTTGCGATGCCTTGCCGCGCCGCGCTCCGGGCGCGGTCGAAGCGCGCCGCGCCGAGGTTCTGACCGATGATGGTGCTGAGCCCTTGACCGAGGCCGACAATGGCGATGGAGATGAGGCTCGTGAGACGGTTCCCGATCCCGTAGCCGCCGAGCGCCTCGCGGGCATGGTCTACCCGACCGATGAGCGCCATCAGCACCACGAAGCCGAGCGCCTCGGCCGAATCGCCGACCGCCGCGGGAAGCCCTATCCTGAGGATGCGTCGTATCCAATTGAGGCGCGGGACAAGGTCGGCGAGCGAGAGGCGCAGTGCATTGCGGCGGTTCATGAGGAGTCGCAGGGCGAATATCCCCGCGACGCTCGCTGACACGGCGGTGGCGACCGCCGCTCCCTTGACCCCCAGCGCCGGAAAAGGTCCGATGCCGAGGATGAGGAGCGGATCGAGCACCATGTTGAGGATGTTGCCGGTGAAGACGACAAGGAGAGGCAGGAAGGTGTTGCCGGCTGCCGCCATGAGCACGCGGAAGACGGCGCCGATGAAGACGAAGGGAAGGCCCGGCAGATAGAAGAGAAGGTAGGTCCGCGCGGTGTCGCGTATGGCGGCGTCCTTCGTGATGAGCGGCATGACGATGGGGAACAGCAGCATCCCCGCAAGCGCCGCGAGGGTGCCGCCGATGATGACGACCGAGAGCACCTGTCCCGCCGCCTCGTTCGCGGCGCGCCGGTCGCCGGCGCCGGTGTGCTGCGAGACGAGCGCGGTCCCGGCGACCGAGAAGTCGGCGAAGAAGGCGACGAGGAACCAGAGGAACGGGAAGGCGACCTGCAGCGAGGCGACGGCGGTGCCGCTCTCGGTGCCGGCGAGCCGTCCGAGCCAGAAGGTGTCGGTGAGTTGATACATCGTGTCGAGGAGCGACGAGAGCATGACGGGCCAGCCGAGCCGCGCCATGAGCGGGAGGGTGCGACCCGAAAGTATCTGCTCTCGCGAGAGAGAGACGGGAGCGTTCATCGCAACGCGCCTTCGAAGCGGAGCAGGCGTCGCTTGGTGTCGAGCCCGCCCTCGGCGGAGAAGCCGATGAGTCGCCCGTCGGTGCCGACGACGCGGTGGCAGGGTATGAGGAGCGGGAAGGGATTGCGCGCCATGACCATCCCGACGGTACGCGGGTGGATACCGAGCGGCACGCCGAGCGCCGCGTAGGTGATGGTCACGCCGAATCCGACGCCGTTCTTGAGCCGCAGCAGAAGCGGCGTCCACTTGAGGATCGGGGAAGGGAAAAGGAAAAGGTCGTCATCAAGCGGCTCATGGATGCCGCGTCGCCATCGGTCGAGGAAGCGGCCGATCGCGCGGTCGAGCGCCTTGGTCACGCCGCTGTCGGCTGGTGTCGCGGTGAGGCGTGACGAGGCGAGGCGTCCGTCGCGGGCCGTCACCTCGAGGAAGAGGCCCGGCAGGATCTCACGGCTCATGAGGAGTGCTTTCGAAGAGACGCCGCTTGAGCTTGACGGTGTATGCCCAGCCCGACTGGATGGCGAAGAAGACGCTTATCCACAACAGGATGTTGCCCCAGCGGGTGAGGTCCCACTCCGGGAACACGCGGTTACCGAGGATGAGGAGCGGTATCGCGAACATCTGGAAGGTCGTCTTCCACTTGCCGCCCCATCCCGCCGAGATGAGGAGGCCATGCTCGATGGCGAGTCCCCGGATGCCGAAGATGTAGAACTCGCGTGCGAGGATGAGGATGACCGGGAGCAGCTGCACCTCGTGCCCGTGGACGAGAACGACCAGCGTGAGAAGCACGATGAACTTGTCGGCAAGCGGGTCGAGCAGTTTCCCGGTGGTCGAGATGGTGTTGTATCGCCGGGCGACCCAGCCGTCGAAGAAGTCGGTAACGCTCGCGAGAACATAGACCGCAACGGCCCACAACCGCATCCGGAGGGAATCGTGGTAGAGAAGCCAGAGGATGAGCGGCACCGCGGCGATGCGGATGGAGGTGAGCAGATTCGGTATCGTCAGCGCGTCCTGTCTGAAGTCGCGTATCCTCGACAGGAGCTTTTTCCTCCCGCCGTTCCACGGTATTTTCATCTTTTTCTTTTTCATAGGTTCTTCCCGGTGTATTCGGTGTAAAACCGCCGTATCTTGGCGATGTAATCCTGGGTCTCCCTGAACGGCGGTACGCCGTTGTAGTAAACGACGGCGGCTGGTCCGGCATTGTAGGCGGCGAGCGCCTTTTCGACCGAACCGAACTTGCGGAGCATGTCGCGCAGGTAGCGGGCGCCGCCGCGGATGTTCTCGGAAGGGTCGTAGGCGTTCTTCACGCCGAGCATCTTCGCCGTGTCGGGCATGAGTTGCATAAGGCCCATCGCCCCTTTGGTGCTTCGAGCCTCGTGATCGAACTGAGATTCGGCCTTCATGACGCTCTTCACGAGGTGGAAGTCGAGCCCGAACTCTTCGGCGCTCCGGCGGATGAGATCGTCGTACCGCTGTTCGGACGGGCGGTAGCCGCTCCGGTGACGCACCTCTCCTTTGGCGACGAAGAGCGGCTTGCAGAGGCGGAGATCGGCGCACATGTTGGTGAAGGTGTAGGAGTCGTTGAGGGGATCGTAGTAGTAATAGATGGCGGCG
>CAYNMQ010000111.1:0-2004 GCA_964398245.1 uncultured Spirochaetales bacterium
GTAAGTGGCGGAGAGGGAGGGATTTGAACCCTCGGTAGGGTTTTAGCCCTACACCCGCTTAGCAGGCGAGTACCTTCGGCCAACTCGGACACCTCTCCCCGCTATCGAATGGCGGAGGAGGTAGGATTCGAACCCACGGAAGATCTTGCGACCCTCAACGGTTTTCAAGACCGCCTCCTTAAACCACTCGGACACTCCTCCGTTGTAAAAGAACGAATCGGCTCTATGTTGATGAAAACGGCCGCATTGTCAACTTATTTGCCGCTTTCCTTGCCTATCCACTTATTCTGATTAGGATATCGCCGGTTCGAACGGAGGTCGGCGCATGCGGCTGTTGCGTGCGGGGGCGGCGGGGGTCGCGGCTCTCTTCGTGTTGGTTGCGTGTGGCATGATCCAGCGGGCGGCCGCCGTCCGTGAGCCCTCGTTCAATGATGTCCGCGCCGATCTTGCGGCTTGCGAGGAGCGCGAGACGCCGGCGGTGTGCGAGGAGCGGACCCGTTCGTACCTCAAGACGCCGCGCACTCCCGACGAGGAGGCGGAACTCCGTTACTTTCTGCTCCGATCTCTCGCAAAGCAGGCGAAGCATGACAGGGTCGTTACGCTCCTCGAGACGCTCCCGGCGAAAGCCCCCTACCTGCGGGAGGCGCGCCGCCTTGCCGCCGAATCGGCCTTCGCGCTCGGCGACCATGAGAAGGCGCTCGACCTCGCGTTCCTCGTCTATCTTTCGCTTTCACCCGAAGAGAAGAAGGCGATGTCGCGTGTGGTGCTCCTGTCCTATCTCCATCGCGGCGACATCGAGAAGGCGGCGCTCTGGTACTCGAAACTGAACGAGGAGAAACGGCTCTTCGCCGGGCCCGACCTGACGGTCTTCTTCGGGACCCGTCCCGAGGCGAAGCAGCGATTCGACGAGGCGATGCGCCGGCTTGAGCAACCGGCAGAGACGGCGGAAACCTCCCCCGAAACGACACAGCCTGCCGCTCCGGTCGAAGAGGCGCTCCCCGGTATGGCTCCGGCGGAGACGCCGCCCGCGTTCGAGGGAACCTACCGCCCTGATTGGAACACGGTGTGCCTGTTCCTCTCGGATGAGGAAAAGTGGCGGAAGGTCAACGAAGTGGTCGTCATCTTCTTCGAGTGGTTCTTCAAGGAATACGCAAAAAACGGCGTCGAGGTAACGGTGCTCCGCTATCTCGCCGCCGAAGATCTTCCCGCGCTGTTCTCCGAGGCGCGCTCCCGCGGCTGTTTCGCGGGGATCGGTCCGCTCTTCAGCGAGATAGCGGCCGACGAGTTCGCGCGGCTCTCGCGTTCCACGCCTCTGCCGCTTTTTGCCTACACCCCGTGGTACGGGGAAGAGCCGGGGCTGCTCTTCAACTTCAAGTATGTGCGGAAGCAGGAGGCGGCCGATGTCGTCGCGTGGCTCATCGGCAGGGGGAAGAAGCGCTTTGCGATCGCCTATCCTGATGACCTGCGGGGACGGCGACTTCGCGATCTCTATTGGCAGGCGGTCGAGGCGGCGGGCGGGGTCGTCTCCGATGCGCTCGCCTTCGGCCCGGGCGACAAGGCGCTTCTTGACGATGTGGAGAATCTTCTTTCTCTGCCGGAGGGCTACCAAACGGTCATCAACCGCTTCAAACAGGACAATGCCGAGAAATACGCGACGCCGTCGCTCATGAAACGGGCGCTCGACCGGCTCGCGAAGGTGACGCCGATGCAGGCCGACTTCGATGCGCTCCTTTTGCTCGGCTCGCCGGATCAGGCGGCGATGCTGCTGCCGACATTCCCCTACAAGAATGTCGAGTTCGACTACTATTCGACCTCGGAGAAGAACCGCGTCAAGGCGAATCAGAAGGCGCTCAAGGACGACTTCGACCTCTCGTGGGCCATCAATACGATCGCCGTGGCGCTGCCTTCCGAGGTGAAGGGCGACGCCGCTTTCGAGAGGCGGGTCGATAAGCTGATGGACGGTGCGGTCACGGCGGCGCCGTGGCAGGACCCCGGCGAATCGAA
>CAYNMQ010000111.1:2014-6846 GCA_964398245.1 uncultured Spirochaetales bacterium
CACGAGGGGTGGAAACCCTTCTCCGCGGCCTGCGCCGCGAAGTTCCAGCGGCAGCCCTATGCGGTCGCGCAACCGCTCGCCGAGATCGCGGCGTTCGTCGCGGCGGCGCGGGAGAGGGGGGGAAAAGGGGAGATCTCCGCCTTCGTCGCGGCGGCGGCGGCCCCGTTCACCTCTCTGTTCGGGAACCGTCCGGTCCAGTTCACCGCGGAGGGATTGCTGTCGGGATCCGGAGAGGTCTTCGTCGGCGTGAAGACCAAGGGGTTCCTGCCGGCCCGCGACCTCTTCAAGGACGAAACGGAGGGAAAGGACAAGGACAGGAAGGAGGAAAAGACGCCGTGATACGGATGGTCGCGGTAGCTCTTCATACCTTTGTGTGGGGCCTCATCGGGCTTCTGCTTTTTCCTTTCTATCTCGTCGCGCCCGAGCCGGTATCACACCGTTATTTCAGGGCGTTCGCCCGCATCCTTTTCCGTTTGAGCGGCGTCACGCTCGTGGTGAGCGGCGCCGAACAGGTCGCGTGCTCGCGCCGTTATCTGGTCGTCGCCAACCATCAGAGTTTCTTCGACATCCCTGCCTGCATGGCCGCGCTGCCGATGGACGCCAAATTCTTCGCCAAACGGGAACTCGTATGGTTCCCCATGGTCGGGATCATCCTCGTGCTCTACGGCAATGTCATCGTCAACCGGGGCGATGCGCGGGGAGCGGTCGAAGCGCTCGCGCGCGCCAAGCGTCTCTTGGCGCGTCGCAATCTGGTAATCTTCCCCGAGGGGACCCGAAGCCCCGACGGGAAGGTGCATCCTTTCAAGACAGCCGGTCTCTCGCTTGCGGTTGACACCGGAACGCCGATCCTGCCGGTCGCCATCCGCGGCACGAGAGCGGCGCTTCCGAAAGGAGGGGTCATCCCGCGGCCGGGGACGGTGACGGTCACCGTTCTGCCGCCGGTCGAGGTAACGCCCGATACCGACCGCAAAGAACTTGCGGCGCGGCTCGAGCAGATGATCCGCCAAGTCGTCGAAACCCCAACCCATGCATAAGGAGGTTCCCATGTCCCCGATCAAAAAGAGCCCCGTCACGCCGCGCACCGTCCACGGGATACTCGGCCGACACATTCTCGCCGACGGCTACCCGATGGTCGTCGATACGGTCAAAAGCCGCGGTTCGTATATGTACGATGCGCGAAGCCGTCGCTATTACCTCGACTTCTTCTCGTTCTTCGCCTCGATGCCGCTCGGGTACAACCACCCGCGGATGCTCAAAGGGAAGTTCGTGAAGGATCTTTTCTTCGCGGCGGTGCACAAACCATCGAACAGCGACTTTTACACCGTCGCCTACGCCGAGTTCGTGCAAACGATGGCCGAAGTCGCCATGCCGCGCTGGGGCAGGAAGATGTTCTTCATAGACGGCGGCGCGCTCGCGGTCGAGAACGCGCTCAAGACCGCCTTCGACTGGAAGATCCGCAAGAACTTCGCGAAGGGGGCCAAGAAGGAGATCGGCACGAAGGTGCTCCACTTCCGTCAGTCGTTCCACGGTCGCTCCGGCTACACGCTCTCTCTCACCAACACCGCCGACCCGCGCAAAACGATGTACTTCCCCAAGTTCGATTGGCCGCGCTTCGACAATCCGAAACTGTCGTTCCCGGTGACGCCGGCGGTGCTCAAGGATGTGATGGAGCGCGAAGCGAAGGTGGTGAAGGAGATTGAGGCGGTCTGCAGGAAAGAGGGCGACGACATCGCGGCGCTCATCATCGAGCCGATCCAGGCCGAAGGGGGCGACAACCACTTCCGCGCCGAATTCCTGAAGGAGTTGCGCCGGCTTGCCGATCGGTATGACTTCCTGCTCATCTTCGACGAGATACAGACCGGTTGCGGCATCACCGGCAGGATGTGGGCACACGAACATTTCGGCGTTGCGCCTGACATCCTCTGTTTCGGCAAGAAGTTCCAGACCTGCGGCATCATCGTGGGCGATCGCGTCTTCTCGGTGCCGAAGAATGTCTTCGAGGAGGAGTCGCGCATCAACTCGACATGGGGCGGCAACCTCGTGGACATGGTGCGCTCCTCTCAGTACCTCAAGATCATCCGTGACGAGGATCTCGTCGGGAACGCCGCCCGCATGGGGAAGGTGTTGCAGAAGGGACTCGCCGAACTCGCGAAATGCCACGAGAAGGTGAGCAATGTGCGCGGCCGGGGCCTGTTCTGCGCGTTCGATTTTGCGAACCATGAGAAGCGCAACGAATTTCTCAAACGGTGTCAGGAAAAGGAGCATCTCATTCTTCTCCCCTGCGGCGAAAGATCGGTTCGCTTCCGTCCTTTCCTCGATGTGGACGAAAAAGCGATTTCTGACGGCATGGAGCGGATAGACCGCGTCCTTCGGACGATGTGAGACGGCTTTCGGGAACAGGGGAGGAAAGGACATGAAAGCGCTATCGTACCTTTTCGGGGTTGCTCTGGCGTTGTTTCTTGGTTGCCGCGAGACATCCTCCGGCGCTGCCGACGAAGATGCGCTCGCCTCGGACGCCGACACGGGACCGGCGCCGATCTGCCTTTCGCCGGGCGAGGGCCCCTATCCGCTCGTCTTCACCGATGTGACCAAAGAACTCGGATTCGACGAAGGAGGTCTTGCCGTCGCCGGTTCGGTCGTGACGACCGCCGACATCAACAACGATGGATGGCCCGATCTCTATATTTCGAAAGGGGAACGGGTGCGCGAAGACCGCGCGAGCCCGGCGGGGCGCTACCGGCTTTTCCTGAACAATGAAGGAAAAGGCTTCACCGAGGTGACTTGGTCATCGGGGCTCTTCAAGACCCGCGAAGGCGAGGATGGCCGCGTCTCGTCGTTCGTCATCTGGGGCGATGTCAACAACGACGGCTTCGTAGACGCCTTCAATGTCGCCTACTACGACGCCGACACCGACGACACCGGCGACCGCAGTTCGGTGTTCCTGAACAAGGGCGACGGCACCTTCTCCATCGCCCCCTATCACGAGTTCTTCGCCGTCTATCTCGATCCGTTGGCGGGGGCCGCCTTCTTCGACTACGATCGCGACGGCAGACTCGATCTCTACGCCGGACACCATTACGGCAAATACGGCTACCTCAACATGACCGAGCAGGACACGCTCCACCGCGGCGACGGCAAAGGGAAGTTCACCAATGTCACCGACGCGGCGGGGCTCACGACGCTCAAGTCGAACGACGAAACGATCAAAGCGGGCACCAACCACAAGGCGACCTGGGGCGTCTCGGCCTGCGATGTCGACGGCGACGGCTGGACCGATCTGATGAGCACCACCTACGGCCGCGGGTTCAACATGTTCTGGCGCAACAAAGGAGACGGCACCTTTGAGGACATTTCGCTCTCCTCGAAGTTCGCCGAGGACGAGAACCTCGATTACTCCGACGATCAGTGGTATCTCTGCTACTGCGCGACCCACACCGATGCGGGCGACTACTGCGCCGACGCCGCGAACCCGGCGATCTCCTGCGCCGGACTCGAGGATGCGTGGGAGCCGGGATTCAGCGACCATCCCTCGCGGCTGGGCGGTAACAGCTCGGCGACCGTCTGTGCCGACATCGACGGCGACGGCGATCTCGATCTGCTCGGCGTCGAACTGGCCCACTGGCACATCGGGCAGGCGAGCGACAAGACCGAACTGCTGATGAACGAGGGCTTCCCCGCAAAGCCCTTCGTCCGTCCCGGGCGCGAGGCGACCGGCCTTGTCCGGGCGCACATATCGGGCTGGAACGAAGGCGACCTTGGCGCGCTGGCGGGCGACCTCGACCACGACGGGCGCATCGATCTCTATGTGCTCAGTTCCGACTACCCCGGCACCTATGCCCTCCTCTACCAGCAACTGGCCGACGGCACCTTCAAGGAGGTCGGCAAGGATGCCGGCGCCCGGATCATACGCGCCCACGGCGCCACTCTTATCGACTATGACCGTGACGGTGACTATGACCTCGTCGTCGGTTCGTCGCTCATGCGCTGGAGCGCCTCCGATGTTCCCCCCGCGCCGGCCCAACCGTGGGTGACGGTGCTCCGGAACGACACCGGACAGAACGCCAACCGCCTTATCCTGTCGCTCGAAGGGACGGGGACGGCAGGCGGCGCGAACCGGATGGCGATCGGCGCCCGCGTCACGGTGAAGGCGGGAGGAAAGACCTTTATCAGAGAGGTTCAGGGAGGTTACGGACTTTTCGGCTTCCAGAATGACCCCGTGCTCATTATCGGTATCGGGGATAACTGCGTTGCCGAAGAGGTCGCCGTCCGCTGGCCGAACAAAGAAGGTTCAACCAGTGTTTTCAAAGACATAGCAGCGAACTACCGTATCCGCATCCACGAAGCGGAAGGGCTTACCTACGGCGATCCGGTGGTCGCGTTTCCTCGCTGAAAGCCGTCAGCGACCGGTGACTTCGGTGTAATGGTTTATTATTGTTTGATATTTCTTTGACTATCATGCCGTTTCTTGGTCATCGAGCGCTTTTTTTATAGAACACTCCATCTCAACAAAAACACAACCTTTTGAAAAAGCACGGGTTTTTTCAAAATTTTCTTGACTCCTTCCCCTCTTTCCGCTATAGGGGATAAGTGCTCATACGAGTCTCTTGTTAAGGGAGGTTCTCGTGGCTCAATTCAAGAAAGGCGATTTGGCGGTTTATCCGAATCACGGCGTCGGCAAGATCGTCTCCATCGAGGAGAAAGCGCTCGGGACCGAAACGGTCAGGTGCTATGTGGTCAACATGATGCACACCGGTTCAAAGGTCTTCGTGCCGGTCGAGTCTGCGACCCGGATGGGGCTTCGCGGTATCGTCGAACCGTCGACGACCACCGAG
>CAYNMQ010000112.1:0-2908 GCA_964398245.1 uncultured Spirochaetales bacterium
GGACTATTTGGTGTTTGCCGGTTGCACGATACGATTGCTCGACGAGATCTCGCGCCGCCGAAAGGACCTCCGGCTTCAACTGGCCGGTCCGATCCTCGATATCGGTGACGAGCACCGTTTCGGCTCCAAGATGCGCGCCGATGGTCAAGACGATAAAAACCACGACACGATAAACAGTTGCGCTCATACTGACACCCGGAGTGACGATTTTCATTCTCATTGGCGCCATCATATATCAGATTTTCATCTGAAAACAACTATTTCGCGGGCAACGAGAGCGAAAGTTTGTTTTCCTGCCTCGCTGTTGGTAGATTGGGGGCGATGTTCGTGGAGAGACGATGCTTTCTTTCTTCGCTAACTATCAAAAAGTGAAGCTGCCGCAGGAGATGGTCGAGGCGCAGAACCTCCTCCTTCTCGCGGTATTCCTCCTGCTGGCGTTCCTGACGGCCCGGAGGGGGGAGCCGACCGCTCTTCTGTCGCCGCGTCAGTCACTCCAGCTCCGGGGGATCGTTTCGGTGCTGGTGATCCTCGGGCACCTGTGGGGACATGTGGTCGGCCAGCGCCCGTTTCTCTTCACGCACGGCGAAACGGTCTTCATGTTCCTCTTCCTGTCGGGGTTCGGCCTGACGATGTCGTTCGCTAAGGGGCACACCGGTCACGATTGGTTTGTACGACGGCGTTTGATACGGGTTCTCGTGCCATACTGGATCATCACAGCCATCATCCTTCCGCTTGACCGGTTCCTCCTTGGGCGCGCTTACTCGACGGGGGAACTCGTGATGACGCTCGCGGGTATCAATGTTACGACGCGGCTCAATCACCTCGACTACGGTCGCTGGTATGTCACCTTTCTCCTCATCTGGTACGCGCTCTTCTTCTTGGCGTCTCCTGTGTTGCGCGGCAGGGGGGCCGGATGGGCGCGCTTCGGCGGATCGCTGTGCCTTTTCCTCGTCTATCGCCGCTATACCTTCGCCCACCAGTTCTTTGCATTCCCGCTCGGCTGTCTCGCCGCGACGCACTACGCCCGCATCTCCGACCTGTTCCGCCGGCACGAGTCCTTTTTCTTTTACGGCGCTTCCGCCGGCATCGGCGCCGTGTTCCTTTTCAAAGTGCTGCTTCTGCCGTGGCTCTACACGGTCATACCGTATGAGGAGGGTCTTTTCCTCCTAATTAAGGAGGGGAACAACCTGATCTTCGCGGTGGCGCTCTGTGCGCTGATGGGGGTCGCCGGGGTACGCGGTTGGGAGAGCCGCCTGCTCATATTTTGCGGTATGGTGTCCTACGAAGTTTTTTTGATCCATGGGGCACTGCTCATCAAATATAACCCGGTGTTCCCTCACTTCGACACGGAGGTGACCGGAATTGTGCCGGCATTTCTCGTTTGGGCGGCGGCCCTTTACGCGATCGCGTGGTTAGTACACAGGGGATTTCAGTCACTGAGCAAACAAAAATGGTCGGGATGACTGGATTCGAACCAGCGGCCCCTGCGTCCCGAACGCAGTGCTCTAGCCAGACTGAGCCACATCCCGACCGTTCGGTTTTTTTATACCTCGCTTTCGTCCGATTGCAACATTTTTGATAAGCTGTTGCTGGAAACGAATGCCGATTCGTTGCTTTTTTCTCGTGTCCCGTTAGGATGAAGGCGTACCGTGGACTTTGTCGCATCGAAAGGAGGGAACACGATGAGTGCGAAAGGATCGGTCGCTGTTCTCTGCGCCGGCGGTCCGGCGCCCGGCATCAACACGGTGGTGAGCGCTCTCACCAAAGCGTTCCTGAGCGACGGGTGGCGCGTTATCGGGCTCAACTACGGCTTCAAGACCATCTTCACCGACAAGCCCGACACGGTCGAGATGGATATGCTGCTCGCCGACCGCCTGTTCAATGTCGGCGGATCTTTCCTCAAGATGAGCCGCCATAAGCCGAAGGATACCGAGTTCACGGCAGACTTTTTCGTCAAGAACGATGTCAAGTTGCTCGTCACCATCGGCGGCGATGACACCGCATCGAGCGCGAACCGGCTCACCAAATGGCTCGCCGAGCAGAAGGTGCAGGTGCGCAACATCCATGTTCCCAAGACGATAGACAACGACCTGCCGCTTCCGGGCCGCCTGCCGACCTTCGGCTACCGGAGCGCCCAGAACGACGGCGCCCGCATCGCGATGACGGTCTACGAGGACGCCCGCACGAGCGGCAACTGGTTCGTCGTCTCGATGATGGGACGCGAGGCGGGGCATCTTGCGTGGGGCATCGGCACCGCGTGCCACTATCCGGTCATCATCATTCCCGAGATGTTCACGAAGGTCGAGATAACCTTCGATCGCATGATCCGCATGATGATCGGATCCATCGTCAAGCGGAAGCTCCTCGGCATGAACTACGGCGCGATCGCGGTGTCGGAAGGGGTGTTCCACTTCATGACCGACGATGAGATAAAGTCCTGCGGCGTTCAGTTCACCTTCGACGAACATGGCCATCCCGAACTCGGCAATGTGAGCAAGGCGCACATCTTCAATGCGCTCCTCGGCGCGAAACTGAAGGAACTCAAGATAAGCGTCAAGAGCCGTCCGGTCGAGATCGGTTACGAGATACGCTGCAATACGCCCCTCGCGTTCGACCTCGAGTACTGCACCGCGCTCGGCGTCGGTGTCAAGCATCTTTTCGAGAAAGGGGCGACCGGCTGTATCGTCGTGGCGGGCGAGGACGGCTCGGTGAAACCGCTCTACCTCAAGGACATCGCGGGCGCCGACGGCAAGGTGAAGACCCGCATGGTGGACATCACCACCGATGACTTCAAAATGCTCTTCGACGCGATGCACTTCCTTCGGCCTGCCGATTACGCGGCGGCGAAAAAGTACCTGCCCGACCCCGAGAATTACGACCTCGTCAAGATACTCGGGTGGTGAGCAGA
>CAYNMQ010000112.1:2918-4146 GCA_964398245.1 uncultured Spirochaetales bacterium
TACTCGGGGCACATTGACTTCACTCCCCCGTTCGGGTACAATTTTCTTTAGAGGGTCTGGTCGCTTACCGGCGGCATGGAGGTCGGCGCATGAGGGCGCGCGGTTCGGTGTATGTCCTTACCACCACGGTGTCTCCCGACCTGTGCCGGATCAGTTTCTCCGCGAAAAGTCCTGAACTGCGCGTCAAGGAAATGCTCAGAAAAAGACCCGAACAGCGTTTCATCATCGAATATGCGGTGGTGGTTGACAATCCGCACCGGTATTGTGATGTCGCCCGAAAAAAGTTGACGGAACAAGGAAAGCATGAATGGAAGGAGTGGTTTCGGTGCACTCCCGAAGAGGCGGCGGTCGTCATTCGTGACGCGATAGGGAGGGCCCGGATATACTCGGAGACGGTGCGGGGCGAGGAGAGACTGCAGAAGGACCTCGAGAGCGAGAAGAAAATAGCACCGGCATCGGTCCCTGGGCGCGGCCCCGATCAGAAACAGCCAACGAGCGCGATCGTTCAACCGCTTCAAGACGGCAGCGAACTCCGGCGTAAGGGAGAGGAGGCGGTGCGCCGCGAGACATTGGGGGCCACCGCGGAGAAAAAAGCGGCACCGGAACCGCTTGCCGATGCCGCAACACCGGGAGGATCTCTGGCTGTGTCCGGCGTGATGGAGAGACCCTCGGCGCCTTCGGAAACGGAGAAACAGGCCGAGATCCCCGCGGTAGTAGAAAGCCCCGAGATACAGACTTTTCTTCTCAAGGAGCAGGAGGATGCGCTGCGGCGGGAAAAGGAGGAGGTTCGACTGGCGCTCGAGGAGCGGCGCAAAGGTGCAGTTGGGGAAAGGGGGGAAGCAAAGAAAAGAAGGTACTGGATCCCCGGAAGGGCGACCGAAGAAGAGGGATCGCGGTTTTGGGAGATCGCCGTTACCCTTCTTGCCGATGTCGGGTGTCTTTATCTGGTGTTCGCTTCGAAAGGTATCTTCATTACCGTTGTCGGCCTTGTGCTTGTGGCGTTTTTCACGATCCTTCTTGTTGACAGTTTTCGAACGCTTCGGGGGAGAAGAAAACGCTCGCTTGAGAAAGACCCCTAAGGCTTGGGAGCGTCGAACAGGGCGAACACCTTTTCAAGAAACGCGGGTGGCGGCCTCAGTGCATGTATCTCCGGCATATCGATGAGGAGATCGGCGCGCAGAGAGGTTTTTTGAACAAAGTTCCCGTTCCGGTCCATGAGGCACACGAC
>CAYNMQ010000112.1:4156-6815 GCA_964398245.1 uncultured Spirochaetales bacterium
CTCCCTCGCTTGAAAAGTCGGGGAAGCGTGAAAGCGAGAACGCATAATGCGGCGCGTTGTGGACGGCGCACAGTTGTCCCGGCGGGTATATTCCGACGGCCGCGACAAGTGCCTCGGCGATGACGGGCACGAACACCTTCTCGCGTCGCAGAGCGAGAATGGCTTGAAGCGTTCTGAACATACTCGAGGGCGATTTCCTCCCCGCAAGAACGGAAGCGCGCCGTCGAGAAATCATTTCAAAGAACTTGGCGACCGTTAGGACCTCTTCGGCGACGGTGCCTCGTCGATTCGCCCTGATCCTCGCCGTTTCGGTCTCTGAGAATACCCACGGGTGGAACGCGGCGCAGAGGGATGCGTCTATCCGGGGAAGAGAAAAATACTCCATGCGCGATGCGGCGAGGAAGGTGCTCCGCGAGAAATCGGCGAGCGTTTCTTCGCTCGTCGTGTCCATCTTGGGGCGGAGAAGACCGTGGACGAGCACCGCGGTTCCTATTCGTTTGAGCAGGGTATCGGAAGCGCCGAGCATTTTACCGGTGGCAAGCGCATACATGAGGGTGTTGACGATGTGCGTGGCATATTCGCGCCCGTGAAAAGAGTCAAGTGAGGCGAGGAGCAACAGGTAGTCATAAAGATGCGGGCAATCGGGCTCCATGAGGAGGTCGATGAATATCTGAACGCGCCGGTCGAAGATGCGGAACGGTATCACATCGCCGGAAAGGACGCTCTGAGCGATCTCGTCGTATGAATCGACGAGCGCCCGGTAGTTCTCACGAGCCATCTCGAAATGGTTCAATGTGGGAGCGCCCCCAGATTCCTCGGGGTCGTAGGGGACGGTGGTGATGTGCGTCACTTCGGAAGGTATCTTTTCCTTGAACCGCTCGTATGAGACCTTTTTGGGCTCCCTTCCCACGGGGAAGAAGGCCATCGCCCGGAAGAAGAGCAGGATCTCCCTGTCGGTGACCGCGCGGGAGAAGGTGACCTGAGAGAGGCAGAGGGAAAGGAAAAGGTCGTAAAGATCCTCAAAGTACTTGTCATCCTGTCGCCGCCCGCGGATGCGTTCCTTGTCGACCTTCAGATCGATGCCGTCGAAGAGGAGGACGACCTCGTTCTGCGTGGCGAAGAAGAAGTTGAGCGTTTCGCGCATCTTCGCGACGCCTTCGTCAATGCGCTCGTTCTCGCCGCCATACATCTTCGCCGTCTTCCAGAAGGTGAAGAAGTTCTTCACGAGATGATAGCGCCGCTTGCGCGGCATGTTCTCGCTTCCCGGAAGATCGCGGCGTTCTTCCATCAACTAGCCCCCTTTATGCCGAACTGCTCGAGCACCGAGCGGGTTTCCTTGTTACCCTGAGCATATGCTTTTTCGAGCCACGCCTGAACGAACTTCGCTCGACGCAGTTTCCCGATGTGGGCGAACACGATCTCTTTGACTGGGCGGTATTTGCTACGGCTGAATATGCCTCCTTGGAGCGTGAAAAGATATTCGAGGGCCGGCAGAACCGTTCGTGCTCCTTCCTCCCTGAGGAGGCCGACGGTCTGTTCCATCTCTTCGCGATCGAGTGCGAGGAAGTCTTGGGAAGAAAACCTTTTCGCAAGGGTACGCCATACAGCATCCGCGGGCGGCATGGAGCGCATCGCCTTGAGTGCCGTCATGCGAAGCGTCCGATCCGCTGAAAAGAGGTGTGCGGCAACGAGATCGAAGAACTCCTGCCGACCTGACGAGACGACGACATTGAAAAAGGAGGCGATCTCGTCGAGCGGGTAGTTGCGTATCTGCTGGGGGCGCAAAAGGCTGTCAAGGATGCTCTTGGCCTGAATGTCCTTTATCCGCACCACGCTTTTTACGGCAACGAGGCGGATCTCACGCTCGGGACTGAACACCGCCTTTTGCCAGAAGGAGAGGTTGTCGTCGGCGTTGTATTCCGAAAGAACGAGCGCCGCCTCGATGCGAACCTGGCGCTGAGCGTGATTCATGACATTGCGGACGAGAGGAACGAACAATTCGTTCTTGACCGAGCGCATGAGATAGAGGGTGTTCCGCACGACGCGCCAATCGGTATGGGCGAGCAGTTTTTTCGCCATCTGGGGATCGCCGAAATCCTTGGTTATAGCATCGAGACACCGGAGGCGAAGTTCGCGGGAGGGTAGTTCCACGATCCGAAGGAAAACATGTTCAAAATGGAGCGGCGATACAAGTGCGAGATAGGCGGCAAAACTCTCATGCTCATCCGGCGGCAGTTTCGGTGCGAGGTCGAACATCTTGTCGCACCATTCGTGCGAGGTGAGGCGAGAGACCTGCCCGGCGACCCGTTCGTGGAGAGCGTTCTTTTGCGAGGAGGTCTTTGCCGCGATTTCGGTGAGAGTGGCGAGAAAGGCGAGACCATAGGTGAAACGACGGGAGAGGAGGAGCGTTTCGGCATACTCGGTAAGTTGATCGGCAAAACGCCGCAGGAGGTGAAGATCACTCTCGGCTAGGAGAAGGCGCGAAACTACCGCAAGGTAGCGTTGGACCGAGTAGAGATCGCCGTTCGTCTTCAGAAACTCTTCGAAGAGTGCGCGCCCCCCTTTGAAGACCGAGTCGAACAGAGCGGCGGTTTTGCCCATTTCTTGAAGGTTCAAGGGGGCAGGCGGGGGCAGCGGCGTGAAGAGATCGGCGAAGTCG
>CAYNMQ010000113.1:0-1074 GCA_964398245.1 uncultured Spirochaetales bacterium
GGAGGAACTCGCGCCGGTCGTCGTCGCAGGTGAAGATGGCATCGCGGCGGTGTCCACGGTTGATGACATGGTAGAGTGCATGGGGATAGGTGATGCGTAGAGGACGAGCCGTGGTGCGCTCCATTGGATGGTTCGAGCAACGCTAGCAGAAGAAAAGTTGTTTGTCAATAACTTTACTATAAACGCCCTGACCCCTATTTCTATTGCTATTGCCGTGCCGACCTATTGCCCCACACGCTTACCAAGTAGGCCGCACAAAAGGAGACAGACGGTTGCTACCTCCGACGCAGGATGAGAATGCAATTGAGAAACAACTACTATGTCTTTGTTCGGTTCCGCGCCATGAGGAACGCGGCGGTGCCGAAGAAGCAGATGCTCGCGACGAAGGGGGCGAGAATGCCCACCTTGAGAAGCAGGTAGCCGAGCGGCGGAACGAGGAGGCCACGGACGCCGGTAAGCGTCACATGGATGCTCGTGAGCCGCGGTATCTCCTGCGGAGTCGCCGCAAAGAACATCGGACCCACATTCCAAGTGAGGGTCACCCCCGCCATGCTGAACCCGAACGCGACGAAGGCGAGGTAAAACAGCGGTTCGGCCACAGGGCGCAGAAACCACGCCGCGATGAGCAGCGACGGATACGCGAGGAGCACTCTGACCGACACCATGCTCAGGTAGATGGGATCGCGCCGGTCGAGCACTTTACGGAGGTGCGGCGTACTCACGATGAGCAGAAGCGCCGACATGACGCCGCGTCCGAACGACACGACGCTGTAGGGAAGGTTGAGGTGGTCCACCAGAAGAATGGGAAGCGCCGGCAAGACCACCATGAACCCGGCACCGTAGATCATGAAGGCGGTCTCATAACGACGGAACGGTGCATTGTCGCGCAGGGTATCGCGAACCGTCGCAAAACCGAAGAGGTCCTTCGGCGCCGGCGTGCCGTCAACCGTGCGCCACTGCCTGAACGGAACGAACAAAAGGACGAGCACCGAGAGGAACGCGATGATGCCCGCGCCACCGAAGGCCGGGATGTAGGCCGACGGATTCACATCGAGCCACCGCCCGAGTCCGTAA
>CAYNMQ010000113.1:1084-6737 GCA_964398245.1 uncultured Spirochaetales bacterium
CGCTCTCCGTGAAGAGGTTGCCGATCTCGGCGTGGGGTTTGTTCTCCCGCATATAGATGCTCTGCACCGGCTTGAGCATCGCGACGCCGATGTTGAAGAGTCCAAAGAGGATGAGGAGGGAAAGCGCATCGTGGAAGAAGAAAAAGATCGCGAGCGGAAGCCGCAGGAGAAAGGCGACGACCGCGATGTAGCGATAGATGCGATCGGGATGAGCGGAAAGCCGCTGGGCGAAATAGACCGAAAAGAGCGAGGAGGCGGGGTTGAGCACGGTGAAGAGCGTGATGAAGAGCGCTCCCGCCTGCAGTTCGCGCCGGAGCACCACCTCGGCGAGGACGAAGAGACCCCACACGAACTCCTCGAGCGCCATGAACGAGGCATGGGCAAGGAATGTCCGCTTGCGGTCGTCAAAGGGAGGGACGAACAGATCGGGAGAGAACATCGAGACACCTCGTCAGCCGGCGGCACTGTAGCAAGGCGGACAAAAAAGTAAAGAGACCTATCCGCACGCCACTATCTTGATGATATGCGACAGCAACCGCTCTTTGCGGGAAAAGCCCTCTCGGATCATCGGGCTGGCGGGTCGAACACCTCGTCGTAAAGGTAAAAGGCGTCCCACACATCCTTGGTGACGGCGTTGGAAGTGTAGGTAGCGCCCGATACGGCATCAACGGTATAGGGAGAAAAAGCGTCATACATCTCCGAGCAGGGCCAACAGTTATCGTCGTACTTTGGATAGAGCGCAATCTTTGTGATATCTATCCCCTTGAATTGGTCGAAGAACCACTGCCCCATCCGGAACCACCACGATTCATATTGTGAGACGATGGACACCGCTATGCTCTTCGCATCGGTCGTCATGCCGGTGAGCGCCACCACCGGTCCATCGAATCCGTAGTGACTGGCGGGAAATGCGTAACCGATCGTTTCCCCATCGCGCCTCGCGACAAAATAAGCGGCACCGCTCACGGTCTTATCCGAACAAAACTCCATACCGCTCCCAGAAAACAGACTTTCGAGAGCGTTTTTTTCGGCTACCGTAGGCGTCGCGATGTTACAATCAGCAGTAAGGTCGGCGTCGGGATCCGTGTCGTCACCGGGGTCGTCGAACAGGTCATCCTGTTCCCCATCGGATCCGTTCCCTACATCCCCTTCCGCTGTTTCTTCGTCCACCATCGCCTGATCGTCGCGCCACTGCGGCGGTACTTCATTGCAGGAAATGACGAGGCAAAGGAGCAGAAGAGAGAACAGATAACCAAACCTGTCGTTGACCATCGCTTTTCACCATCGGTATTCGAGCGAGACGATGGGAGCCGCCGGCGTCTCGCGCAGGATGCGGATATCCTCTTCGGAGCGCGGCGAGGCGGCTGGCGGCCGCACGAGCGCCGTCACGATGCCGGCAGGGTTGAGATGAAAGCGCCAGCCGAGGCGGGAGTCCTCCTGAGCGGCCTGCCGAAGCCCCTTGTCGCGGAAGAGAACATACATCACCGCATAGCCGGAGAAGAGGCCTATCGAAGAGAGCGATGCGAGCCATGATCCTCCGTTATCCACCTTTGCCGCCGCGATCGCGATGTAGCCGATGCCGGTCGTTGTGAGACCGCCGGCAAGGACGCCGAGGTCAAAGAGGAAGGCATCGAGGTCGGAGAAGTCGAGCCCTTTGAGCAGAAAATAACTCGCGACGGCGCCGCCGATGGTCCCCGGGATCATGAGCCCGGTATAGAGCCGCCACTCTTCGGCCCGTGCGGTGACGAGTATCGAAACCGGCAGGTAGGTACCGAGCGCAAGGCCGGTATAGAAGAGCGAGGCGTCGCCCTCGGTATAGCGGTCGAGCCCGTTGAGCGCGTGGCCGAGGAACAGACCGCCGACACCGCCCGCGAGCATGCAGGCCGGGATGAGGCGCTCGATGCCGCGGTTGTCGGAAATAAAGTCTTCGTTGAGGCTGGTCGAAAGCAGTTCGAGCATGGTGAGATAGCCGAAGTTCGAGCCGAGACCGAGCATCCGCATCTGGCCGCCGGTCGCCCCCGACCACTTGCCGTACCACATACCGAGGCCGTACTCAGCCATGCTGACAAGAACGCTCGAAGCGAAGAAGAGGCGGAAGTAGGTCTCCACATCGTTGATGCCGATGTCGGTCTTTTTCTTTTTTGAGCCATCTTCGTATTCAACCACGCGGATACTACCGGCGACGAGCCACCAGAGGAGCATGCCGTCTATCGCGCCGCGCCAGCCCCCCTCACCGGCGCCGAGCGCCATGCCGCGGGTCATCTCGGCGTCACGCCCGAGATAGTAGCCGAGCCCGAACGCGGTACCGGCCGAAAGGAATCCGATGCCGGGGTAGAGCGCCCAGTGAGCGTCCGATCCACCGAACACGAACGGGAAGGAAAGACCGTAGAGTCCGGCATAGAGCGTCGTGTAGGTGAGGAACGGCGCAAAGCCGGCGCTTTCGTCGTAGAGCGGCCGCTTCTTGGGAAGCGGCGACGGCGCGGCGAGTTTCGTCTCGTCCACCGGCACGAGGATCGGCGGTTCGGCCGGTTTTGCCGCGGCATCAATCTTCGCGATCTTGCCCCGGATCGCGGCGACCTGCTCGGCACTGAGCGGCACGCGACGGTCACCCTCATCAGCGGTAAGCGCCAATTCGTAGGCATCACCCTTTTTGAACAGAAGCGCCTGCCGGAAGCCGACGATGTCGGGGAAAAGGCCATAGCGGGTCCGCAGGTTCGCGTCGAGTACAAGCACCGTGCCTGCCTCGTCGAAGGCTACCTGCTCCTCTTCGGCGACCACCGTCACCGGAGGAACCGGCTCCGGTTGCGGCAACGATATCGTTTCTGTGGAAGGAGGCTCCGGAGCCGATCCACCCGAAGTGTCTCTGGCCTGTTCTTGTGCCGACACGATTATCGTAGCCAAGAAGATCCCCACACCACAAAGTACCTTCATAAGACTCCTCCCTTCAACAGGTGATCGGGCCACTGCGGCATCGATTCGCCACACCCCTCCTCGATGATCGCGAGAAACCGATCAAGCGGAATGAACTCGCCGCCGAACCGTTCGAGGTGCTCGGTCTTCATCTGGCAGTCAATGATGCGAAAACCGAGCGACCGCAAGAGTTCGACGAACGACACGAAGGCGACCTTCGAAGCGTTCGGCTCCCATGCGAACATCGACTCGCCGAAGAAACAGCGCCCGATGACGACACCGTAGAGGCCGCCCGCCAGTTCGGTCCCCTGCCACGCCTCGACGCTGACAGCATGACCGAGCCGATGCAGTTCGGTGTAGGCGGCTATCATGTCGGCGGTTATCCATGTCCCCTCCTGACCGCGGCGCGGGACCACGGCGCACGCCTTGATGACCGCAGGGAAACAGCGGTTGATGGTCACCGTGAACCGCCCCCGCCGCCGCTCCTTGGCAAGCGAGCGCGAAACCTTGAGCCG
Organism: uncultured Spirochaetales bacterium; assembly: GCA_964398245.1. GTDB lineage: Bacteria > UBP6 > UBA1177 > UBA1177 > JAKLFG01 > CALITV01. The sequence goes on from CAYNMQ010000113.1 coordinate 4,510, forward strand.
TTCCGGGAAAAGGACGAATCGCGGGTCGGGACACCACCAGAGGATCGGGTAGCCATCGGTGTACCACGGGTAGATGCCGCGCCGGTAGGCTTCGAGGAGCCGCTCCGGCTTGAGATCGCCGCCGATAGCGAGAAGCCCGTCGCTCTCGGCGAGCCGCGGGTCGGGAAAGGTGAGCAGATCGCAAAAGAGGCGATACACCATGGCAAGCGAAGTTACGAACTCATTTCTATCGAAAAAACACCGCCTTTCACCGCGGCGCGCGCCGTACCACCGTTCTTCAGTCTACCGAAGAGCACCTCGTCAACGAACACATCCTTCACCTTCTCCTGAATGAGCCGCCCCACCTCGCGGGCACCAAATTCTTTGGAGTAACCCTGCTCGGCGAGGTGGCGGAGCGCCGCCGGCGTCACGGTGAAGACGATGTTCTTGGTCTTGAGATGAGCGGCGAACTCGTCGAGTTGCTTGCGCACGATGTCGGTGACGATCGCAAGGTCGAGCCGGTTGAACTTCACGATGCGATCGAGGCGGTTGCGGAATTCCGGCGCGAAGATGCGCTCCACCGCGCGGTCGAGTTCGCCGGCATCGACCGCGCGCTCGCCGAAACCGGGAACCGATTTACCGATCTCGCGGGCACCGGCGTTGGAGGTCATGATGATGATGACATTGCGGAAATCGGCCTTGCGTCCGGCGTTGTCGGTGAGCGTCGCGTAGTCCATGATCTGGAGGAGCGTGTTGTAGATGTCGGCGTGCGCCTTCTCGACCTCATCGAGCAGGAGCACCGCGTGGGGCGTCTTACGGATCGCCTCGGTGAGCAACCCTCCCTCTTCGTAGCCGACATAACCGGGCGGCGCGCCGATGAGGCGGCTCACCGCGTGCTTTTCCTGATACTCCGACATGTCGAAGCGGTGGAGCGCGATGCCGAGTTTGAGGGCGAGCTGCTTCGCGAGTTCGGTCTTGCCGACGCCGGTCGGCCCCACGAAAAGGAACGAGGCGACCGGCCGATCGGGACGACCGAAGCCGGCGCGCGAACGCTTGATCGCCTCGACGACGGCGCGCACCGCCGCATCCTGGCCGAATATCTCCCGCCTGAGCGCCTCCTCGAGACCGCGCAGTTTCTCTCCCTCTCCGGAACTCACCGTCTGCTCCGGGACGCGGGCGACGAGCGAAACGACCCGTTCGATATCGACGGTGTCGATGAGCTCCTTCTTCTCGCCGGAGATGCGCACGAAGGCGCCCGCCTCGTCGATGCCAGCTATCGCCTTGGCGGGGAGGAACCGTTCGGTACCGAAACGGGCGGCCAGTTCCGCCGCCGCCCGGAGCGCCTCGTCGCTGTAGCGCACCGCATGGTGCCGTTCGTAACGCTCGCGGATACCCTGCAGGACCGCGACCGTCTCCTCGACCGTCATCTCAGGGAGGTCTATCTTCTGGAAGCGCCGTGTGAGCGCCCGGTCCTTCTCGAAGTACTTGCGGTACTCCTCGTAGGTCGTCGAGCCGATGCACTTGAGCCGCCCGCCGGAGAGCACCGGTTTGAGGATGTTCGAAGCATCCATCGCGCCGCCCTGCACCGCGCCGGCACCGACGATGGTGTGTATCTCGTCTATCACCACGATGACCCGCTCGCGCTGGAGCAGGAGGTTGAGCACCTTCTTCATCCGTTCCTCGAAGTCGCCGCGGTATTTGGTCCCGGCGATGAGCGACCCCATGTCGAGGCGGAAGACGCTGTGGTTCTTGAGCGGATCCGGCACCGTGCCCGCCGCGATGCGCTGGGCGAGCCCTTCGGCGAGCGCGCTCTTGCCGACCCCCGGCTCGCCGACGACGATGGGATTGTTCTTCGTCTTGCGGCAGAGCACCTGCATGAGCCGCGTGAGCACCTCCTCGCGCCCGATGAGCGGTTCGAGCTTCCCTTCGGCGGCGAGCGCCGTAAGGTCGGCGGCATAGCTTTCGAGGGCGAACGGTCTCTTCTCCTCTTTTTCCTTCCGGCGCGCCGCTCCCCGTTCCCCGCCGTCCCGTTCGCGCCGCTCGTTCTTCGCCGCCTCCTCCCGCAGATCGGGCAGTTCGTGCGAGATGAACTTCATGAGGTCGTACTGCTCGATCCCCTGTTCGAGCAGGCAGGAGACGGCATGCGTCTCTTCGCAGTCGTAGAGCGAGACGACGAGGTCGGTGATGCCGACCTGCCGCTTTCCCGCCGATGCTGCCCGTTTGCTCGCCGCCTCGATGAGCTGCTGGAA